>JAKLIS010000192.1 GCA_022709485.1 Elusimicrobiota bacterium
CTGGAAGTCTTAGGTCGCAAAAGGGATGGGCGGTGTCCACCCGGCGGCCCACCTGGCCCACCATCCGGTCTATCACCACTTTTAGTTGGGTGTCATTAATAAATTTATCGCTGACATTGGTGATAATTCCTTCGCGTTCAATAAAAACGCTTCCCGCCCCATTCACCATGATTTCATTGACGCTCTCATCGCGCAAAAAATTTTCCAAGGGCCCAAGACCGGTAATGTGATCCAGCACTCTTTGGCGGATTTCGATGACTGTCTCGTCATGACCGCGGGCTTTTTCATCTTCCCAGAGGATCGCGTAAATCTCCCGCTCAATAAGCCCCTCCAACTCTTTTTTGCTCTGGGGGTGAGAACCGTTTCCGTGACCCAAAAGAGCCCAGATTTTTTGAGTGACATCTGTTTCAATCTCAAGCCAAGCCGGCTCTTTTTGCTGGCTTTCTCCGGGGGCAGCGACCAATCCATTTTTCAAGAAAAAATAAGCCAATTGTCCCGCTTCCCGCTCTAGTTTTGATTTGGAGTGAATTAAAGCCAGGGGCTTACCGAATTGTTCGACGAAAACCCCGTGAGGCAAGGGATGAGGAACGTCGTCTTCAAAGAAAACAGGAAAAATGGCTGATTTAGATATTCCCTGACTTTTCAACTTGCCCAAAAGCATTCGAGCGATCGCAAAATCCTCCGGTGAATAATTCATTGTGTGTAGCACCCGGCAATGATTGGATGGAAGCGCCAGCACCGTCTCCGCGTAAAAAATGTTCCACGGGCTTACAATGCAAATGTCGAGCGTTGGACGCTTTTCCCCTTCGGACATTTCTAAAAACAACTCTGAAAGTTTGGAATACTCTGATTTTTGAAATTCTTTGTCCTCTTTTTCCAGATCCGTGGGAACGGGCGGCGGAACGCCTCGAGGAATAACGCATCGAATGCCGAGAGAGTTCGCGGACATGGCTCTCACGAATGCCCAAAAAAACGGCCAGAAATATTTCGACCCGGAAAATGGGGACACAATAAAAAGAGGTTCTTTTCGCATGGAACACCGGCCTTTTGGAGGGAAAATTATGAGGGCAACGAGGGTAGGGTGCAGCCTTATTCAATTAAACCGGGAGACTCGGGTTCCTCGGCTGATTCTTTGGTTTTGTCTTTTGAATCCCTTACTTTCCCGGCAACAACAGAAATTTGATATTCGGCCATTTTGATGCGAATGCTCATTTCGGCTTCAATGGCTTCGGACCATTTACGGATAAACCAAAGCCCCCCGACCAAACCAACCACAATAAGGAAAAGCACCGAAACGGTATGGTTGATCTGAATCTTCCAAAAAGGGACTTTGTAATTTTTTTTCATGACCTTGTAGCAGGTCAAACAGGCGTATCCAGTGGCGGGATTGGAAGCCCCACAATAGGGGCAAAGTTTCTCGCTTGATTTTCGAATTCCCTTTTTTTCCATTTTTATTCCTCACCTAACTGCCCCATTCCCACAGCAACCGGGATGTCTTTCCTTTGGTCCAATCCGGAATTCAAAGTCATCCACATGGACCCTTTCTCTAGTCCCAACAACGCAGCGGCGGCTTGTTTGGGGGTCAACAAGAGTGTAACCGTGATTGCTCCGTTTTCAAATCCCTTAAAAACATTTTTCTCTTCGGGCTCATCCACGGCTCCCAATATCTGATTTTCAATGGCGAGAACCTGAATATCTTCTAAAAGAAGAATTGAGACGGGAGACGATTTTCCCGGCCGGCTATCCAACGCACAAAAGAGATTTACCCAATCCCCCGGCCTAATAAGGCCCCCCACCGCCTTTTCCAAGTCCAATTTCAATGACATCGCTGTCCAGCCGGCGGGAATGGCCCACGCCATTCCCTGAAACCGGCTATCCCGGGAAAGCCTTGACCGCGTTATTTGTTCTCCTTTTAATAGGCCGGCGCCGGCTTTAAATATCCACCGGCCAGATGAATCTTTCAATTCGCTCAAAGATCTAACCGCCTTTGGCTGCAAATACGCTTCAGGAATCAAAACCTCTTCCACCAAATCCTCCGTGATAAGCCGCCCTTGCCTAATGAAGTTTTTGGCCCGGACTCCAGAGGTCATCTTAAAATGGGAATCGATCTTTTTTTCCTGGGCCGATAAATAAACAAAGATCAATACAAAAACCGCGATGCCGCCCAAGATGGAAATAGTCCATTGTTTCCGTAGTTGATTCACTCTAATTCTCCAACTCCGCTTTTTGTTCGACCACAATTTCTTCCCCTTTAAAGGATGGGATAAATGCCGGATTTCCCAAGGGCTTCAATTCATAGCGGGTCCAAGTTCCCATAAGCTGATAAAACGAAGAACCGGGTAAGGTCAAATATCGCCCCATCCGGTATTCCACCCACCCACTTCCCGGGGAAGACAATTCTTTCTTAAAAAGGTTCATTTGCTGCTCAATGACGTCGGGACCCAGAACTCCACATGCCTGTAATGACGATCCAAATCGACTTAATAGGAGCGCCCTTTCCCGCGCCATGCCCGCTTTTCCGAAACTTAAAAGGGAGAGGATCAGAAAAAGAAAAATGCCCATACCCGCCACCAACTCCACCGCCGATTGCCCCTCATTTGCTTTCATCGTCTTTACCTGTGGTCAAAAAGGCCCAAAAATAAGGGGAACGATGAGGCCGCAGAGTGCCTGTCCAAAGCGCCTCTTCCCAAATTCTCGGATAACCGCCGTTCCCCCATTGTTGAACCGCCGGGTTTTCAACGTCCATATCCCAATTAATTTTTCCACACGAAAAAGCTGTGACCGGCCACATCCGGGTTTCTTGGCCAATCATTCGGGGCAAGGTTGGCCGGACATGAAATCTAATTTGGATTTGAGCCGTTTCTTCCGGGCTTCCGAGTTTCTCCGACACGTTCCATTCCCGCCGCCACCAGAGGTTGTCCATTACCTTTTCCTTTCCCTCATCATTCCACACCCGCTTTTTTTCAGGCATAACCCCAAGATTCAAAGCCGAGTCATCCAAAATAGAAACGGTCTCCGGGTAAAATCCGTTGGCCTTTGCGACCATCGATCGGACGGCCGTCACTCGGCCTTTATACCCGGGGACGGCTTTCTTCACCGCATCCAGCCCCGTTTCAAATTCTTTCCATATTTGAGAACCCGGCGCGATCTTCACCCCGGTAAAATCGGCGGATTGGATAAGGGGTTCAAGTTCGGACCATCGGAGAGCGATTTTTTGAAGCCCCTCCACTCGGGTTCGAAGAGAAGACAAAAGCACACAGTCTCCAAGAGATTCGGCCCGCGCGCGCGCATAGGATATTTTTCCAAGATCCATTAAGTACCCCGTTAAATAAAACGTAATAAATGAAAATATGAAAATGGGTAAGGTAAGGTTTCCCTTATTTAATTTGCAGTGCTCTTTCATGAATGGTCCAAGAGAACCGGCCTTGAGGAAGAAAGGAAGACAAAAAAGGGCATCGCGGCCGAACCCCACCTTTTAAAACAACCTTTATAATATGAATGTCCTTGTTCCTTCTCCCAAGAGCCGGGCCCGGGGAGGATGGAAGGGCTTCCAACCCGACGGTAATTTGATCCGGAACCACCAGCTTTCCTTTAAACCAATCCCGGGCGGCTCTTTCCATTTCCGCGCTGGTGTTTATCCTTGAATGGGCCAATTCTCGCGTTAAAGTCTGACATTCGGATTCGGCCAAAATAATGCTTCCGTTCAGAAAACCCAAATCGAGGAGCGCCAGGCACAACATTAAAAAGAAGGGAAAGCAAACGGCGAACTCCACCATTGAAGAACCTTTCACATTTTTTCCTTTTGGAGGGATTTAAATCGGGAGTTTAAATGGAGGGAGAGTAAATTGTAAATTTTAACCGTGCGGTTTTGGTTCAAATAATTGTCAGTAAATCGTAAAAAAAAAGGTGCCGGTGAGGAAGGGGTCACCCATTAGGAGTCCCC
>JAKLIS010000193.1 GCA_022709485.1 Elusimicrobiota bacterium
CGGAAATTTTCCCGCTCCGAGGATTAATTAAATCGTAATCGGCGTTGTTGCCCAGAGCCTCAAAAAATTTCTCGTCGACGCCAATCGACAAATTAAAATTTTCCAGGACACCCGGACGGCCTTTCAGCTTAATGAATTCTTTAATTTCGGGATGCCAATAGGGAAGAATGCCCATGTTGGCGCCCCGGCGCGCGCCGCCTTGTTTAACGACATCCGTCATCTTATCGAAGATCTCAAGGAACGAAACTACTCCGGAAGCGACACCGGAAGTCGATTTCACCGCGTCCCCTTTGGGACGAATCTCCCCGAAGGAAAACCCGGTTCCGCCGCCGGATTTATGTATCAACGCCTGGGCTTGAAGGGCGTGCGTGATTCCTTCCATGGAATCGTCAATGGGTAAAACGAAGCAGGCTGACAATTGCTGAATGGCGAAACCCGCATTCATGAGAGTCGGTGTGTTGGGAAGAAAAGACCAAGTCGACAAAAGATTATAGAAACGTTTGGCCCATTCTTCGACGACTTCCCCCGCCTCTTTATTGGCGGCGAGAACGTGTTGGCAATTTTGCAAAAACCGAGTGAAATTTTTATCGCGTCCCTGAGCGGAATTAATTCCCGGATGAAAGAGCCAGGTTTTGGTGACAGAAGACAGATCCCCATTTTCATTGAGGAGGTTTCCAAAAAAGGTTTCCTTTTTCAAAACCCGGACGCCGTCAAAGAGACCCCAGTAGGGAGACGCGGGGTGATGGAGAAGCTCCGCTAGGGCAATATTCCTGGCCACGCGCCACAGCCAAGCGTCAACCGTTCCGTCTTCTTTTAAATAACGCTGTTCAATTATCCGGCGCTGGTTTTCACTCAACTTGGGCGGTTCTTGAGACAGGTTCTCGTATGCTGAAAAAATCATTTTTGTTGCGGTGGACATGATGTTTTGATTCACAAAGCTGTTCTATCGGCCAAAACCGTCACGGAATCTTTTTCAACCGGCGCGTTTTGATTTTTTTTCATTTCCCTTTTTAAACCGTGGAGTTCTTTAAAAAAAGCTTCCACATCTGAAAATTGCTTGTAAACGGATGCAAATCGGATGTACGCCACGGGGTCTTTTTTCTTTAAACGGTCCAAAACCATATCGCCGATGATCCGACTCGGAGCCTCCATGACAAATTCTTGCTGCAAATGGGCCTCGATATCCAAGACCATCTGTTCAATCTCATCAGCCGTAATGTCCCGTTTTTCACATGCCCGCGCCACCCCTTCCCGAAGTTTATCCCGGTCAAAGAGTTCGCGCCGGTTGTCGGATTTAATCACCATAAGGGGCATGGCTTCCACCCGTTCATACGTTGTAAAACGATGGCGGCAGCTCAAACATTCCCGGCGTCGACGAATAACGCTGGATGTATCGACTGGGCGGGAATCGATCACGTGGTCTTCTGGATGGCCGCAATGGGGACATTTCATGTCATTTTTCCCCCTCTAGGGATACAACATATTGTGCTGAGGAAGTATTTTAGTTACTACCCCTAGTTGTGTCAAGGGTGCAAAAATAGGCTGGATAATATTTTTTAGATTGTTATTTAGAGGGGGTTTTTACTTGGACTGAAGCTTCTTTATCGCGTCGATCCGGTCCGATTCTTGGGGGGCGGTGGCCGCAATGTGTTCCCACACCTTTTTGGCCTCAGCCGTCCGGTTATATTTGGTCAATAAATTGGCCAATACGCGCTCAAGAAGGACCGGACAATCGGGATATTGGATGGCTTGAAAAAGAAGATCCGCCAACTTGTCGTCTCTTTTTTGAATCTTATACAAGATGGCCGCTATGTACAGCCGGTACCGGTGGAACCCGGGATCCCACGCCAAAGCTTCTTTTAAAAGTGAAAGAGATTGGTCAAACCGTTCATGATTAAATGCCAGCACAGACCCGCCCTCCAACATCGCTGAATTAAAAAAGGGATCCAACCGCATTATCCGCATAAAAATTTCCAACAGACGAGGGAAGGGTCCCACGGCGCTTTCGGCCAAATAGGGGTCATCAAAAACCTTCGTTGAAAAAGGGCTCCGAGCCAAATTGACGGGAGAAAAATTGATCGGTTTATTTATCGTATTAGAGAGGTTCCCAGATCCATAGTATTGGAGGAACTGAATGTACCCCATGTCGGCGGCCGCCCGGCGGGCGCCGAACAGAAGAAATCCCAAATCGTTAAGAAAAAATTCGTTTGCGATTAACTGCTGTGGCGGGGGGTATTTCCAAGAAAGCCGTCGATCCGCCTGAATTCTGGAAAATACGGCCAAAAGAAGAAGAAAAGAAAAAAGAGACCAAAGAATTTTCTTCTGAGACGCGGGCAATTAAAATTCCTTTTTTGCAAAAACCATGAAACTCAAGATTAAAAATAAACCCGCGTAAGACGCGGCATAGAGACTCCCCCACCCCACAAAACTCCCCAATGAAAACCCCGGCGTCATAAATAAATCCCTGAAATTTAAAATCTGAAAATTCGGCACCACAAACAAAAGCGCGTCGATGAGGAATTTCGGAAATCCCGCCAAGGTCTTATTTAATATGAAGCTCATCTCTTGGCCAAAATGGCCCAGAAACCACAGACAAAAGGTAAACACAAGAGCCGAGGGAGCCGATGTGGCAAATAGGGAAAAAAACAAGGCCAACACCGCCACAACAAAGACCTTAAGGGCGGACATCAGGATCAATACCGGATAAGCGGTCCAAAAAGACCATCCTTGGGTGAAATCCAAAAACCAAGGACCGTTGACTTTTAGAAGGAGGACATGGAAAAACGCCATGGCCGCCATCATCGAAAGAACCGCCGCCATAATTCCCCCAAACCGTCCCAGAAGAAAAAGGGGACGCGGCAGAGGCCGCGAAATCAACAGATAAATCGTCTTGTTCTCTAAATCTTGAGTGACGACGGTCACCGCGCTAAAAACCGCCGTGAGGAGAGCAAAAACTTCAATGGCCAATAATCCCAAATCAAACACCACCCGGACGGAAAATCCGGGGGCCAAAGCCCCCACCATGAGAGAGGCGGCCAAAACCAAGGCGCAAAAAAAGATGATGACCAGATATAACCGGCTTCGGATTTGATCCAAGAAGGTGTATTTCGCGATGGAAAAAATCTTCCGCAAAATCATTAAAACGCCACCCCCTCTTTTTTTAATGTTTCCATGAACAGCTCTTCCAACCGGCCCTTTTCGTCTTTCCATGTTTGGCGATCCAAGACCCGAATCAATTTCCCTTCATGAAGAATTCCCACCCGGTGCGCCAATCGTTCCAGCTCAGAAATGCTGTGGGATGAAAAGAAAATGCTTTTGCCGCCGGCGGAAAACTCCGCCATGAGCTCCCGGGTTTGATGAATGCCGAGCGGATCCAGCCCGGTCCCCGGCTCATCAAGGATTAACAATTCTGGCTCATGAAGGAGGGCTTGGGCCAATCCCAATCGTTGAAGCATTCCTTTTGAAAGTTCCCGAACGGATTTTTTGCGATGAGAATCTAAACGGACCTGGGAAAGAACTTCCTTGATGCGCGCGACCAAGGGGGATGGGGGAAGTCCGGAAACAGTTCCAAAGAGATTCAGGAGTTCTTCCGGGGTCAGATTTCTGTAAAAAGACGGTATTTCAGGCAAGAACCCAATTTGGGCTTGAGCCAACGGGTCGGCCCCCTTTTTCCCGAACACTTCAACGCTTCCTTCGTCGGGGAAAAGCAGGCCCAGGATAAGCTTGATGACGGTTGTTTTACCGGACCCATTTAGGCCGAGAAGTCCGAAGACTTCCCCCCGATTCACTTCAATATCGAGACCCGACACCCCTCTTTGAAGGTTTTTTTTTCCGAGGTGGACCCGTTTATAGGTCTTTGTGAGTCCGGACAGTTTGAGAACGGGGTCGGCCAAGACCTTCAACCCAGA
>JAKLIS010000194.1 GCA_022709485.1 Elusimicrobiota bacterium
CAGGCGGCGCGAATGGCGTTTACTTCCGCGTGGCAAGTGGGGTCTTGGGTTTGAAGGACGGTATTGTGTCCCTGGGCGATAATTTTTCCTTGTTTTAAAACGAGGGCCCCAAAGGGTCCCCCATGGCCTCGCCGGATTCCCCTCATGCCTTCCCGGGCGGCCAATCTCAAAAAATCAACCCGCTTTTTCAAGTTGCTTCCTAATGAAGTCAATGGCTTCTTCTTTTGTGCCGACAATTCCTTCCGCCTGCGCTTCCGTCACGCTTTGAAGGATCTCGCCGATAAGCGGAGACGGCGTCAATTTGAATGTCTGCATCACGTCGTGGCCGTTGATAATTTTGGACGGGAGGATCTTCTCCCGGTGGTTGTAATACCGGTTCACCATTTTGACGGTGACCCGCTCGTGCGGAGAATTCTTTTTTTTAATTTCTTTGGGGGAGAGATACGTTAAATGATCCGCCAACGATACGAGGAGCATGGCGATGGCGTCCTCACCCAGGTCGCGGAAAAACCGGTGGATGGCTTTATCCGTGACTTGAGGGTGAGTGGCCAAATTCCCCGGCCGCATATGATGCTGGGCCAATCGCACAAAGGTTTTGGCCTCGTCATTGGACCACCGGTAACGGTTCGAAAAATTTTCAATCATTCTGGCGCCCAGGTGCTCATGATTAAAAAACCGCAGCCGCCCGCCGATGACTTTGGCGGTTTTGGCTTTCCCCACATCATGAAGGAGAAGAGCCCATTTGAGGTGGGCCAGGCGGGGAAATTTCCCCACGTTTTCATAGAGGTATTCTTTGATCTTGGCGGCGTTTTTGGGAAACCAGTTGCCGGGGTTTCTAACAATGTCTTCAAAATATTTGATTCCTTCCAGGGAATGTCTTAACACCCCCCCTTTTCCATAGTACTGAGGGGCCAATGTCTTTAATTTTTTTGCCTCCGGGTAAAATACCTCTATGAGACCGCTTTGGTCCATGAGGCCGAAATAATAATGAGATTTGGGGGTCGCGCAGAGTTTCAGGATCTCTTCGCGGATCCTTTCCGGGGCCGCTTTCTTAAGCCGCGATTTGTGAGCGGCAATGAGTCCGAACGTGGATTTTTCTATCTCAAAATCCAACTCGGCGGCCAAGCGGAAGGCGCGAAGAAGCCTCAACGGATCTTCTTTGAAAATATTTTTTCTTACCTGCCGAACCTGGCGGCGGGTCAGATCTTTCACGCCTCCCGAGCGGTCCAAGAGGGATTCTTTCCAGCGGGGTTTTGACCAGTCCGCCAAAGGGATCGCCATGGCGTTTATGGTGAAATCCCGCCGGGCCAAATCTTCTTCCCAAGAGGTCCCTTGTCGCTGGGCCAAATCAATGTGGAAATGGCCGGGAAAAGTCACGCGGGTAATGCCTCGTTCCAAGTCCAACGGAAAAGACGTCCCGTTCAATTTTTCCCCCAGGATTCCCCCCCACTGCGCCGGGTTTTTTTCCAAAACAAGATCGAAGTCAACGGTGTCTTTTCCCAAAAGCCTGTCTCGAACGGCGCCTCCCACCACCATGACCTGTTGGTGAGGAAGGATTTGAAGGATTTTTTTAAACATGGCTTGAAACATCATTTTTTCCTTAAAGTGAATTATAAATTCCGAAGATCTTTTTTAAGAATTTTCTGGAGGCTGTTTTTGGGCATCTTATCAAGAAAAATGATTTCTTTCGGCCGTTTATACGGGGCCAGATTTTCCCGGCATAAATCCATCATTTCGGGCTTCCCGGCTTTGGCGCCTTCTTTGAGCGTGATAAAGGCCCGAATGGTCTCCTCCCCCGTGGCCGGGTCCAATTTTCCCACCACCGCCACTTCACTCACCTTGGGATGTTGGGAAATCACTTTTTCCACGTCTTGGGGATAAACATTTAAACCTTTAACGATGATGAGGTCTTTTTTTCTATCCACAATTGAGAGATATCCTTCCTCGTCAAGACGTCCCAGATCTCCCGTTTTTAACCACCTCGAAGGGGTCAGGACGTCGCGGGTTTCCTCCGGCTTCTGGAAGTAGCCTTTCATGACATTGTCGCCTTTTATCCAGATCTCCCCCACCTCGCCTTGGGAGAGAAGTTTGCCGGCATCATCGTGAATTTCAATCGAAACACCTTGAAGGGCCGGGCCCACCGTTCCCATTTTTATTTTTTCAATGGGATTTAACGCGCAGACCGGAGAGGTTTCCGTCAAACCGTACCCTTCAATCAAAGGAATTTTAAAGGTCTTTTTAAAACGGTGAAAGATCGTGGTTGGAAGAGGGGCCGCTCCCGATATGCAAAGCCGGACGGGATTAAGGAGCCTCACCAAAAACGCTTTGGCGCCCGAAATTTTTTGACAAAGGGCGGAGAAGATCTGCGGGACGCCGATAAAGATGGTGACTTTGTATTTCCATATGGCGCGTATCACCGGATCAAAAGGAAGAAGCGTTTCCATAATGACGATGGGAAGCCCCCGTTTAAGCGGGATGAGAACACACGTGGTCCAGGCGAATGAATGGAACATGGGAAGAAGGCAGATAAAAACATCATTGCTGGTCACCTTAATGGCGGAAAGACACTGGTCAACGTTGGCCATGAGGTTTTTATGCGTGAGCATAACCCCTTTGGGCAGTCCCGTGGTCCCGGAGGTGTACAGCAGCATAACGAGGTCATCTTCATCTATTCGGGTTGAAATGGGCCGGGGTTGGCTCTCAAGAAGGGTTTTAAATTCTTTGATTCCCTCCTGCGCCCCGTCTTTCAAAATAATGTGTTTAACGGTTTTGATTTTCTTTGCCGCCGTCAAAACAGTTCCCAAAAATTCCCGGCTTGCGAAAATGACCTCGGCTTTCGCGTCATTTAAGATGAGGGCGATCTGCTCTGGCTTTTCTAGAAAATTGATGGGAACTGAAATAGCGCCGATGGAGGCCAACGCCATGGACATGATGACGAACTCGGGAGAATTTCGCAGAACGAGGCCCACGGTGGATCCTTTTTTTAAGCCGAGGTCCGTTAGACCGCCCGCCACATGTCGAATTCGATCGTCCAATTCTTCGAAAGTGGTCTTTTCATCCTTAAAATAAAAAGCCGTTTTTTCCGGATGAAGCTTGGCGTTTTGTGAGATGTAGTCCGGGAGAATCATTTTGATTTATCTGCGAGGAAGATTACCAAAAATGAATCCTCCTTTTTTAGGAAATGGGGCTAAAGGGCGGGAATGGCGGCCAGCAGTTTTTGGGTGTACGCCTCTTGGGGATTTTTCAAGATAGCCTCCACTGAGTTTTCTTCAACTATCTCCCCCTCTTTCATGACAAGGATTTTTTCACAGAGATTGGCCACCACAGCCACATCGTGTGAAATAACAATTAAAGAGAAACCCTTTTTGGACCTCAGATCGTTTAGAAGATTAAGGATTTGGGCTTGAACGGCGATGTCCAAGCTCGACACCGGCTCGTCGGCCAAAAGGAGTTTGGGATCGGCCGCCAGCGCCCGGGCGATGGCAAATCGCTGCCTTTGCCCGCCGGATAATTGATGGGGATACCTTTTTAAATCCTTTGGAGACAATCCCACGGAATTCATGAGATCGGCGGCTTTTTCATGAACGTTCGCGTGTCCGCGAACCCTTAAAGCTTCATCAATTTGTGTTCCCAGAAGGAGCTTTGGGTTGAGAGAGGCAAACGGATCTTGAAAAATCATTTGAACCACTTCTGAGCGGCGTTTTCGATTGGATTGGAGAAGATCAAAAGATCCGAAAGAGGCCGTCCCGCGATCGGCCGGGTAGAAGCCGGCCAAAATTTTGGCCAGCGTGGTTTTGCCGCTTCCGGACTCTCCGACAACACCTAAGCTCTGGCCCATTTCCAGTTTGAAGGAGACATTTTTGACGGCGCGGATCTTCGTCCCCCCTCGATTAAAGAAGT
>JAKLIS010000195.1 GCA_022709485.1 Elusimicrobiota bacterium
AACAATCTCCCTATATTCCAAGCGGATATATGGGGGACGGAAATTCCTTGAGCGTCTCAAGCGTTTATGATTCAGCTCCTTTGGCTGGCGGAAAACAGGGCCAAAACGCCCTGAAAATAACTTACACCGTGAAAGGCACAAATGGCTGGACGGGTATTTATTGGCTCGCGCCCGCGAACAATTGGGGCACTCGTAAAGGCGGAGGATTTGATCTATCGAAAGCGGGCCGGCTCTCTTTTTGGGTGCGGGGAAAAAAAGGCGGGGAAATAATCGACAAGGTTCAAGTCGGTGGAATTACGGCAGGAAGCTACCCCGACTCCGACGTCGCTAACATGGGTCCTATCCGACTTAAAACAGATTGGGAGCAATATTCTATCGATTTGACGGGAAAAGATTTGAGGCACATCATCGGCGGTTTTGCTTTTATTCTTCGCCGCATCGACAATAAACGGGGCGCCACTTTTTTTCTTGATGAAATAGTATATGAACCAGTGAGTTCTGGGGAAGTCGCACTCGGTTCTTCCACTGTTCAAATGGCGGGGATCTCCGAGTCCAGTATGACATCCGAGGCGTCCTCTATAAGGATGGAAGAACCCGGTTCGGAGGCGGCCCAGAAAGCTGTCAAATCGCCGATTCGCAGGGTGATTCCTTTATCCACCGCCTTCAATGTTTTCGACGAGGAATCAAAAAGAGTTTTGGGAGAATTCGTTAAGTTGGCGATGGGCCAGAAGGATGCCACCATTATCGTCGAAGGCCATACCGATAACGTTGGCCCCGGGGAAACAAATTTGAAATTATCCAAAGAAAGAGCCGCCTCTGTGGCGGATTATTTGGCCTCTCAAGGGATTAAGAAGGATCGGTTGATTGTGATCGGTTACGGCGAAGGAAGGCCCGTTGCGCCTAACGCTACCGTCGAAGGCCGAAATAGAAATAGACGGGTGGAAATGGTGCTCATACCATGAAATTAGAAAAAATGAAATGGATGATTTTGGGTTTTCTCATCTTGGCCGGATGTGAGAAAAATCCCATTGACCGGCTCACCAATCCCATGCCGGATGGAGCTGTTCCAGACACAAGCGGCATTTACGTTGTTTACGATGATGAATTAAAAACGGGAGGCGGCGTGGCATTCACCCCCGGCGGGGAAAACCAGACCATCGACATGGAAAACACGGACTCCCCCCAATTGTCCAAAAAGGCGATTCGATATGAATGGAACGGAGGAGACGTATTTCATTCAACATCCCCTCAGCATTTATACGCCGGCTTTATTTTGATTGTGACCCCGAACATAGCGGACTTGGATGCGGCCACGGGAAAAAACCTTTCCGGTCCGGGCTATACCCGTTTAACATTTCAGGCGAGAGGGACGTTGTCAGAAAATACGGTGCTCTGGGTTGAGGGCCCCGATGATGCCAGCGGAGGAATCACGCCTCAAAAATTGATTATTAATAATCTGTCATCCAATTGGACCCAATATTCCATGAATATTCCGGCAGCCGATTTTGTGAACGTGAAGGACTTTTTGATTGTCACTTTTCAATTTACTCAACCGCCTCGGACCACCAATCTTGGCGGGGGAGGCGTGGTTTATTTTGACGATATCCGGTACATCCAATAGATATGGCAAGTTATAAGACAAAAATTATTACGGTACTCATTAGCTCTGCGATTATTTTACACCCTCTGTTTGGGCAGGAGGCTGCCTCCAATTATTTGGGGGAAACGTCATTTCAACCGAGCCCGGTGAAAGAATCCGCCGACGCCATTTTTGGCCGAATTCTCGGGGTGCAGGATGATAAATTGGACATTGATTATTATGTTTTTGAACTTACCAATCACACGCCCGGAAACGCTTTGTTCCGCTCAGCTTTAATCCCGGGGTGGGGACAGGCGTTCAATGGAGAGTCCACCAAGGGCGCTGTTATATTTTCCGTTTTTGCGGCCGCCACGGCGGGAAGCATTTTCCTTTATGATAGTGCCAAAGACAAATACGATGATTATAAAGATGTTGGAGAAAAAGACTCATCTAAATATGACGATTATGAAAATTTACGAACCCAGAGTTATTTGTTAGGCGGGGTGGCGGTGGGTCTTTGGATTTTCGGCATGGCAGACGCCTATCGCCACGCCTATTCCCCTTTGTGGTCGAAAAATTCCGGCTTCGAATTTGCCTATCTCCCGACAAGGGGCGATCCTCTCCAGGCGGAAATTAGCTGGAAAAAGAGATTTTGATATGGATAAATTGAGAGAGAAAATTATTTTTCCAATATTAGGCTTGATGCTGGCGTTTTTAACCATTTTTATTGTCGGTTGCGAAAAGAAAGACCGGTTGGCTTCCTCCACCTTTGACTTTTCTATAACGCCGTCCGCCAAAGCGGTGGTCATTGGAGATACCCAAACATTTCAAATAGTCTCATCAATCAATTCTGATCCAACATGGACTATTTCTGCATCATCCGTGGGAGCCTTAAGCACCAGCATTGGCCCCACGGTTGTTTTTACCGCTTCGGATTATGGGGACGCTCGCATCTATGCCACTTTTAACGGAGTGACCGCAGTGGCTCAAGTAACGGTGGTGGCATCTTACGCTCCAGGTGCAAGTGGGATATTGGATTTATACAGCGACGCGGGTCTTCCCACAGGGTCAGATATCGATTCGGATATTTTTGTCACTCCACCGAAAACGCCATCCATTATTTACTTGGTCGAAAAATCTGATGGGGTGGATTGGACTCCAGAGGGCATTCGATTCCAAAGAATATTTGGAAGCCCGGGGGCAAATCCCACGTGGGGCATTACTTTTGACGACGATAATTCAGGGAATACCCGGAATTTAGACGCCTCTTTTTTTGATGTTGGAAAAAATCTTAAATTTTGGGTCAAGCTCCATCGAAGCCTTGATGTCGGCGGGGGGGAATCGATCGGAATAAAATTAGAATCACCTGGAGATCCGGCCACCGTTTTTTTGAGTTTTGCCGGTCATGGGTTCGTTCCTACTGTTACCGATTGGCAAGAGATATCAGTACCTTTGACCACGGCTAATTTTGATGTCGATCACACCAAGATAAAAGTTCCTTTTACTATGGTATTGCAAGGTTTGACTTCACCATTAACCTTGGATGTAGACGCCGTTAGGTGGGAATAAACGTTGCTAGATAAATTTAAGATTTTGTTTTTAGAAAAATTAAAACGTTTGAATAGACAGGTGAAACTAGTTTGTTGATTAGATCAGGGAAAAAAACAGCTAAAAAAGAAATCAATTTTTGGGTCATGCCCAACGCAGGGTTTGCGACTCGGCCCATTCTCCAAGCGAATATTGATGATTTTGAGCGGAAGCATCCGGACATCCATGTTAAATTAATTATCCATCCGTGGACTTTAGCCTGGGATCGGTTGATGGATGTGATCAAGGGCAAATATCCAGGACCTCTTCCGGATGTCATTCAAATTGGAACCACCTGGGTGGCCACCCTTTTTTATCTCGAGGCATTGGACCGCGTTCCGGATGACGGGATATTTCAGAGTGAAAAAGATATTTCCGCTTTTGTTTGGGATCCAGGGCTCCCAGCTGAAGTTGAAGATGGACTTTATTGCGTTCCTTGGTTTATCGACATCCGTGTCCTCTATTACCGGAAAGATGTTTTAAAACGGATTAATATAAATCCAGAAAATTTTTCTGATTGGAAAGGTTTTTACCAAGCCTGCATGGAAGTGAAAAAAATGTTGGATCGGGGAGGACCCGTATCAAAACTTATCGCGCCTTTGTCCATTCCGGGCCAAAGTTTAAGTGTGATGATGCATGATTTGGCGCCATGGATTTGGGAGGCGGGGGGGGATTTTTGCTCCGAGGATATGACCCAC
>JAKLIS010000196.1 GCA_022709485.1 Elusimicrobiota bacterium
GAAATAAACCCCCGGAGGCTTGATCAATGGTGTTGTTTAATGTTTCAGATAACTCAGAGGCCCAATCGATGGTTCCATCGGCTCCCACCTGATCCAAAGAACTAACACGGACAAAATCACCTGCCATCAGGGCAATCAGGTCCCTTTCCATTTGATCTCTGTCATACGTCGGTTGATTAATCACCTTAACCATGGCCTGTGTTGATTCATCTTGAGGAACCGGCCCAAAAACAAACTCCGACATGGCCAAGGGGAGACTGAAAAAGACTCTCATCGGACGGTACCCGTCTCTCAAGGACGACATAAAGTTCTGGAATTTTCCGGACTTCTTAAATAATGGAAAGGGCTCCTGAAAAAAGGACCAGTTGTGGAAGAAATGGCTCCCGGCCGCCCACAGCGCCGCCGGGATCAAAACGGATCCCAAACCCACAAGCCCGAGGTATGAGTAAATTTGGGGCGCAAACCCAAAAGCCAGCATAAACGGTCCGTGAAATAGGAGCCCAAGAAAGAAAAGTCTCGAAAGGTATTTATTGCGCAACATGGGCTTGCCAAAGGAATAAACGCTATAGACAGAATCGTTGGTGACGCCCACCACAAAAACTTTATGCCAGTGCATCGCGGCATAAAATAAACTGCTGAAAAATCCTGCGCCCAACACAAACCCCCCATAGCCCTCCATGAAACCCATGAAGGGTAATTTCATAACCCCCCCTGTTAAAAACCAGGGGAAAAACCAAGTTAAGGAATAAGTCGAGACAAGCAATAAAAAGATTGCAAGAGTGACAAGCGGTTCCGCCCACCAAGCCCATTTTAAAGCGGCGATTTTCGGATCGCTTCCCGCTTTAGTCCATAAACTCCATACCCCCGTCCCGTTCGCGAAAGAATTCGCTTTGGAATCTTTTTGGTCGCGTAAAGCAGGGTGCACCCAAAAATGGATCTCGGGCGGCAAAATGCCGTATTCCATCAACACTCGAAAAACTTCTGCCACGCTTTGGGCATAGGAAGGTACCCCTCCCGGCTGCTGCCTTTTTGCCTCCAACACGTTCCAGGGCCACTTCCCCGCTGTAACAGAAGCGGCGTAAGGCATTCCCAACAAGGCGTTCCCGAAAAAAATCAGGAATAACAGGCCCGCAATCTCAAGGCGCGCCCCCGGTTTTATGTGTTCGGATTTTCCACTGATTAATGACCAAAGTGAAGCGGCCTGTAAATTTTGGGAGACGCGATCCAGATGTTTTTTAATGGCATAGTCCGGCGATTTGGGGTTGGTGTTGGCGTCAGGCCGGATTGAGATGAGATCTCCTTCATCCGATCGTTTGACATGAAGATTCCCGGCGGCATCTTTCCATATCATCTCCACTTCAAAAAGAGTTTCCCCCAAACGTTCCGGATACCAGAGTGAGGTCCATTTTTGGACATCCGGAAAAAGGCCATGCAGAATGGAGTCCGAACGAATGTGTCTTTCTTCCATTGGAATCCGACGTTCTTTCCCGTTCTTCTTTTTAATAATCAGGGCCATGCCAATAATATCACCGCGCTTTTCCGCCCGGGTAAAGGCATCCACTCGAAAAGGATGCCCAAAGGGCTTCAACTTCCGCAGTTGGATCATCGGGCCTCCAACGGCCGGACTGACATTGACGATGGCAGGCTCGCCTTTATGGTGAATAATTTCATCTTTCGTTCGTCCCGAGCCTTTGAGGACGTCTTTTAATAATTCAATGGCCTCTTTCGCTCTTTGGGTCGTCCGGCCTTCTTGGATGGCCCTCTCAAAATCCGAATTTTCTTTGTTGGACTCCTGAACAGCCGCCAGGAGCGCCTCTAAAGTGACATCCTGGGGCAACCGATTCCTCCATTGATTGAGAAATCCAGGAATGTTGATTCGACTTTCCTCCCCCAGATTCAAAATGTCGATCCAATTGACCACCGCGATCCGGCCTTTAGATGAAAAAAGCTTCTTTAAAAACATGCGGTGAACCTTGGGAGTAAATTGATGAAGATCATTTTCTTCCCATTGGCCCGGGCCAAACCATTCATTCAATAGATTTTTTTTGTCCTCTATTTGAGCCGGGTCTTGTTCTAAGAGATTCTCCCACCGGTGCTTCATTGTTTCCGAATCGTGAAGTGTCCCTGTTACGAAAGCCGTCTCAATATGATTGTCCACATGGAACGGGTTTTTGCTCTTTTCTCCGCGGGATTTCCATTCTCCCCAAACAGTGGGAAGGAACAAATAACCGCCCATCTGAATGGCGGAATATAAATATTCATCGGGAAGGTTCCCCAACAATTCCCAAATCTTGATGCTCCCTTTGTCCTGAGCCAACCGGAGAAACTCCGACAAGTATTCCTCTGCGCGCAGGTTGAGTTCATAGGCCGCCACCCCCACGTTGTCTGTGGGTTGGGGATCGGCTCGAAGGAGATAATCCAACATCGGCATGTATTGTTTATCAGGATCGTTTGGATCCAAATCACCCACTTGCTGACTGGGAGTAACCCGGGTAAATTTCATTTTCTTTGGCCCACCCCACACCAAATTTTCGACGTCATCTTCCCCTTTCCAAATGGTCCCTTCTAAAAGTTTATCGTTGGCTTTTTCATCGGAGGTTTGTTCCCGGCCGATGCGGATGAAGGCGTCCTCCCTCAGTTGCCCTTTCTCATTAAACGTGAGTTGAATCATTTTTTGGGGGATTAGCTTTCGGATGGAGCGGGGGAATCGGGGCCATTGGGTTGTGAATATACTCTGGATCTTTTCTATTGCTTCTTTGGCGATGGCCACTTGCTCGGCTTTATCTTTAGCCGTTTTCGCTTTTTGACTCGCCAGTGAGATGGCGTCAAAAATTCCCAGATTTTGGAGCGTGAGCTGCCTTTTCACATCAACCGTGTAGTGCATGACTCGATAAAATCCCAACACATGGTCCATTCGAATATAATCGGCAAATTTCTGGCAGGATGCGAAAACCCCGCGAATAAAAGTAAGAGCGGCCCGACAAGCCAATCGGTAAACATAAAACTGCCAATATTGTCCAGCGCGGTAAATCCCTTCAGGCCCCACCCCCTGCACCGTGAACCGTTGATAAACATTCTCAATTCTAAAACCAAAAAAAAGAAGAAAAGCCGTGAATCGATTGAGCAGGCCAAACACCAGGGGATTTAGCCAAATATCCGCGCCGTCATGGGCGTAGGGGATATCCACCAAAATCTTGACCCCCTTCTCGGCGCCATAGGTTTTTAACGATTGAAGTTGGAAATCCGCCACAAATTGCATGAAAGATTGAAGCGCCATCTCTTGCGCGCGCTCGTTCATGGCCCTCCGAAGCGCCCAGAAGCGGCGGTCTCTGATTCCCGGATCCCACAGTCTCCAATCCCAAGATCGCAGATCGTTCCAGTCCGGCGCGGTTTTCCTCTCTTGCTCAAGTTTTTCTTCTTTGAGCACCATATGGAGAACATGCGGGCGAAGCCACGAGCGCTCTTTTTTCAGAAAATCCAAATAATTCTTAAAAACAGAACTTTCCGAATGTCGGGAGAGGGTCTCCCAAATTAAAGTGAGAGCGGACTTCTTTAACCATTTCTCAGTGTCATAATCCACTTCATCCGCTCGGTTTAAGCGTGTTATGTTTTCCTTATTCTGCTCAAGAAAATTTTCCCAACCCTCAACCTTAATCCCCTCGCGATCCAAAATCTCAACCAAATCAGCCGGGTCCGCATAAAGCCATTCCAACCCCTTCCCGCTTTCAACTGAATAAGGAGAATTGCCAGAAGAGCTGGGGCGGATGGGAGGAATCTGCATGACATTCATCCCCAACCCGGCGTGAATGTCCACTCCCTTTTCTAAATCTTTATAGGTCGAGACCCCCCACGA
>JAKLIS010000197.1 GCA_022709485.1 Elusimicrobiota bacterium
GATCCAAATCTTTTTCGGGCAGGCCGCTCCAGTCAGCCACAATCACCCCGTCAAAAAAGTTGGAGAGAGGCATTCCACCGAGCGCCTCTTCTAAGAGTTTAAGCTGTTCCGCCAAGGTTATTCCTGACGTGGCCGGATGGCAAACCGGCGGTAAAACAAGTAACCGCGTCAAATCTTTCCGATTCATTAAATCGTTTTTCCAGGCTCTTAAATGACGAAGGGTTTCCCCAAGTAAATCCATTTGAGAAGCATCGATTAAAATATAATCCGTCTCTAAATCAATCCTTTCTTTTTCATGCCCTTCCAGATAAGCAACGGCGGTATCATTAAATTTCATATTTCCCAAGGGAGTTAAATGAGGCTCAGCAGGATTTATGATGGCCGGCCCTCGAATAACTTGGTTTAAAAATTCCACTCTCGGTCCGTTTTCTTCAAGGGGTTTTCCGATCGCGGTAAAGTCCCCCTCATCGTCAAGATAATATCTCTCATTTGTGTCTGAATAATCATTCCCATTGTGCGCGACTATTGTTTGTCCCTTAATGTCTGCCAAAGCGAAAATGCCCAGCTCATTCCCGTTTTTCTTTATCTTAACTTCCAAAATGGGGTGTCCACTCAACTTTCCTTCTTGGCCAATCACGGGCGACAAAATAACCTCATATCCGCCCAAATTAAAGGTGGTCGGCCTAGAAATCAAATTGTTCGGCAGCAAAGGAATGGGAGTTGGCAAGAAACCAAAATCATCTTTCTGACGAAACTCATAGTGCCAGCGTTCCTGATTTGATTCTGTTTCTGGATTTTTTCGAAGTAAAACAATATCGCCGCCAATGCGAACGGCAACTCCTTGATACCTTGCTTCCAAAATGGGAGATATTCCCCAAGTCCGCGCGACTTTATCTTGGTCTAAACGATGCAAGAAAGTGTTTTGTAATCCATGCTCTTCTCTCCATTCATTAAAAGTGTAATTGGAATTTTCAGGCCCGATGAGTTCATCTGACTCAAATTTTCTCTCTTGATAAATGGGAACGCGAAGAACCGCATCGACATGGGAATACATTAAATCTTCTAAACTTAGGTTAGAGTAACGAAGGTTCTTGTTCCGTCCAACAATAGAAGTCCGGACCATCCCCCCCTTGCTTTCCAAGCTCTTTGTTTCTGAATTTTCAGTGACATCCAAGTGAATATGGATGTTGCCTTCTTCGATTGAATTGGGGATAGACTTGATGGAAACTGCTTTTTTAATAATGCCCCCAATAGTGGTCATATAACTTCCAAAATTAACAATCCCCTGGAAGAATTTAACTATCACACTGGAAAGAATGGATTTTTCTCCGGCAACCACCTCAATGGGCCCTCGAATGACAATATTCAAAGCCCCCGATGCTTTTCTGGATCCGAGCATGTTTATTTTTGCCCTTGGATCAAAATAGGAATCCACACTCTCTGTCAAATCATATCCGGGAATTCTGGCGTATTTTCTTCCCAATTCCGTTGTGAAAAGAGAATTGATAAACGCGTTGTAATCACCAACTTTTCCGGCATCTCGCCAATTCGAGTCCTCCCCAATGTTTACGACATGGATAGGATTTTTAGTTTCAAATTTAATTGTTTGGCCATCGGCGGAATATTCCTTACCCTCCATAAAAGCATGGACCAAATCCCAAATCAACAAAATATGGGCCTGATGCTCGGCTGGGGATGGTTGATTGCCCTCTCCGGTGGTTGTTTTTTTGAGGCTTTCCGGAACATAGTTTTGATAATCTTTTCCCTCAAGCTTATCCCTCTTTAAGATGGAAAAATTTCCAAATAGATCGAATTCGCGCGGAGCATACAGTTCTCGTATTCTTCGCATTTCTCCCTTCCATGGGATTTGAAAATTCATGAGATTACATCTGGCACGATACGCTTCATGTGTCCAGGCGCTCCTGAACATATTGAGGGCTAAAAATCCATTGGCTTTATAGGCTGCCATAATTACATCAGAGGATTGTTTCCCTGATTTAATGTATTTCTCAATAAATCCTTCCAGCGCTCCATTTTCCGGATTCGATTGCATCACTCCCAGCTCTGCCAATCCTCGCCGTTGAATCTCTTGTTCAACAGCAGGAAATTCTTCACCCAAAATTTCTTGTAATTTGCGAATCTGGGGGGCCGTTAAATTGCTTTCCCCGTCCCATTCCAATTCTTTAAACCCTTTTTCGATTAAAACCATTTGCTCTTTGTTTAAAATCTGAACGGGGTTTCCAAAAAATAAGACTGCGGCATCTTTTGTTCGCGAATCTTTATCTATTTCGGGAAGGGGAACCGCTCCAACATGGGGATCGGCCATGATGGTGGCCTGATCGCTCCCCCCTTCGAGATACCACCCTCTTCCCTGGTTGGGCATTTGAGCGGCCACAATAGCCATGTCGGCCAATTGAAAAGTCATAAAAATTTGATTAGCTGCTGGTATAAGTCCTTGGTGAACTTCGCTTACCGTCACCAGTCTCATGCGGGTTTTTTCTCCCGCATCTGTCACGAAAATGACAAGTTGAGGATTTTCTTTAGAAAATAAGTCAGCTATTCGCGGATCGTTTTCCATGAGAAAATTGAGGTGGGAAATGCCGGTTATATCCGAATCATGTTCCCTTTCAGGGGTTAAACCGAAAATCAAGGGTTCCACGTTCCCCCCTGTCCAAAAGTCCATGAAATATTTCACCACCGCGTGGTAAATATGTTTAGAAATTTTTCCCTGATGGAGACGTATTCCGATAGGCAGGAACTTAAGCCAATTTTTGAGATGGCCTTTTCTAATCTCTTCTAAAATCACATCTCTAAGAAGAAGTTGTTGGTCCTTTCCGATAGCTCTTATGGGTTTGCCTTCTCTCAGTTTTTTTGCGAATTCGCCACTTAGACCCGGGGCTTTCCCATTTCCCTTGGCCGATCCAAATGTCAATGTGGGGCCCAAGCCTGGCCGATCCGATTCTTGAGACTTGATGTTGAAAAATCGGTGAATCGGCCCAGAAAAAATAGCCCCCAGGATCAGGGTCACCTGGGCCATAATTAGAAGTGAGGAGGCCGGAAGGAAGGCTGACATGGACACCAAAACCAAAAACAAAGCGGCGTAAGGAAGGGCCATAAGGCCCACGCCCTGAAGCCGCCAAAGCAAATTATTTCGCCAATAAGAATCAGATTGGGCCTTAATATTGGAATCTTCGATAAGATAACTCTGATAGTTGGCAAAAGAGGAAATTTGTTGCTCGGAAGGATATGAAGGGGAAAAAGGGTCGGATGAAATGACATTGAAGTTTAATTGGAATGGGCTTCCTCTTATTCCATTGGTGGCTATAAATTGCGCGGTTTTATACCGAACAAAGGCAAGGGCGGCTTTAAGATCAACGACCAACACCTTAAAAAAGTCTTCGAGGACGTGAAGAGAAAAGAAACTGACCAGGGTGATTGTGGATACCGCCAAGAAAACCGCCGCCGGTCCGCCTGACGCCACCCATGTCACCGAGCTGAAATATTTGAAAAAGAAAATGGATAACGGGACAAGAATGAACATTCCTTCAAACAAAGCGGCGCCCAACCATGAGGTCTTATATTTTTCGAATCCTTTTTTGCCTTGAAAAGATGGGATGAGCCATTGGGCGATAAGGTAAATGGCAGAAAGAGTGAGGGGTGCCCGGCCGGTTGCCTTCGGCCATTCCCGAACCATTTTTTCCCATTGCTTCGCTGCTTTGTCATAAATATCAAGTGTTTCGTCCACCGGATCGGGCCAAAAGAAATCGCTCTTCATCCCGTTTTCCATCATTCTGTACCATTGCCGGTTGGGGTCTGAATCCCTTTTTTCGAATCCC
>JAKLIS010000198.1 GCA_022709485.1 Elusimicrobiota bacterium
CTTTTATACGTATATTTGCAGCGGATTAGCCAAAGCACCTGTAAACGACTGAAATTCAACTGATTGCAGGTAATAGTCTGATTCACAAAACGTTAAAACAACAAAAACATGAAAACAAACAACCCCTTTATTGATACCCGTATTTTGGAACCGGAAATAGACACGACAGAAGGGGATCCCGGATCTTTTTCAATTGACGCTCCTATCGGGGATATTGGATCGGGACATCCTGTTTTTATTCCCAATTCATTTTTTATTGGGATGGTTTTAGAATCACAAATCCATCCACGCACCAATCAAGAAACGACGCGAGTCATTGGATCAAAAATCATCAGAGATTTTTTGATTGAAAATAATATTCAATTTGAAAAGCACCCTCCCTTTAACAAAGCTCAGCTTTCTGTAGGGCGCAACGCCGATGCGGATCAGAACTCACTATTGAAAATAGCCGGAATAGGCGCTTCCATGTGGAACGTTCACCCGAAAATAAGAGCTTGTTTACTGGGTTTTGGCCTGGCTGGAGGAGCGGTGGCTTTTTCGTATTTTTATAATCCTTTTGCCAAATCTTTGTTGGACGCATGGCCTCTATTTTGGATACCGGCGGGAATTCTTTTTCACTCGGTTGGAAGAATTTCATCGGCCATTTTTGAACAAAAATACAACGCGTCAAAAATTGACTGGACCATCATTATAAGATGCTTGGCTTACAGCGCCTTATGGGGTCCCATTATTTACTTTGGGGAAATCGGGTGGTTAATGCCGGTCGTCTTAGGAAATATCCTGCATATCCATCCCTTTTTACAGGGATTGGGCTGGATGATTTTAATATCCCCCATTTTTGTTGATCCTGCTATTTATTGGTCGGGACGACGACTTGTCGGAAATCAATCCACTCCGAAAATCCTACCGGAAGCCAGAAATAAGCTTCTAAATTATGTGGGGCTTAATATGTTCGTTTGGATAATTCTTACATCGATTATCTTTTACCTTAGGTCCATTAGTTCTCCCTGGGTTTTCTGCGTCCAATCTGTCGCCGCTTTTGGCTGGGGCGTTGTTTCAATGGTGTATTTTCAGGGCCGCGAGCCTTCATTTAGAAAACTTAAATTTCTCTGGTCACCTTTTCACAGACTCTTTTTTTGGGCGGCTGGACCGCGGATTGACAAATGGGAAACCAATTTTATTGGAGGGGCGAGCTCGGTTATCTTTGGGTACAAAGCCCTTCTTCGCCTGGCAATTGGCCATCGGTACTTTGGAATTTTGGCGTTTAGCGATTTATATTTTTTAACGCTTTTGACCGGCGCATTGGCCGCCCACCTAATCTTTGGCCTTTGGCTCTTTACGGGACTCATAATTGGAACAGGGGTTATAGGCTGGTTTTATTGGCTTCGGTTTAAATCTGGCCCCTATATTATGCCGGAAGAACCAAAAAACTACGAAGGGTTTGAGTGGGCCGCCGCCACCTTAATCGCGTTGGCTGAAGGAAAAGCCGCATGGCCCGGCCGCGATTCCACCGATCTGGCCCGTGATTTATTTGCGGGAGACCGTCCCGCTTTGGGGGTGGCGGAAACAGGTTTTACTTCCCTGGGCTCCTCAAACAATGAGCCAAGGGATTTGGCCGAAATAATGGAAAATCCGGATTTCCAATCCTTTTTGAAAGTCCGCGTCGCTGATAGGTTAAAAGAGGGCCCGTCCCTTGAGACCGCCAGAGAATTGGCATTCGCGCTTTATTCATTGGGGGTTCCCCAAGGATCATTGAATGATCTCACAAGTGACATTGTCCTTAAGTTAAGAGCCATGGAGGAAGATGCCGCTGGCGAAATCAAAAAAGCCCTCATGACAACAACCCGGGCGCAGTCCGTGACGTTGTGGGTCAAAAATGAAGCCGAAAAAGAATTTTTGAAGGAACGGCTGACTCATTGGATAAATGAAGACGGCTTAAAGCTTGAGAATGAAGACCCATTCCATTTTTACAATGAGGAATTATTTCGGGGGGGAGTGTTGGCATTAGAAAAACTGGAGGCCAATCTTCCCTCTCACCTTAGGAAGGAAAAGCTTCCTAATGTTTGCCTCATATTTTTCGAAGCCATTGATGTGGATTTAAACCAAATTTCGAAAAATGCCAAGGAAAATGACGTCCGCGTAATGATACTGAATCAGGTTTTATCTATCCGGGTTTGGGCCACCCTGGGGAAATTGGGGGCGCTGGAGGCGGTCGCTAAAATATTGTCCAGGCAGGCTTAAGGTATCGCCTTTACTTCATAAATTTTTAAATCGGTACTTAAAATCCATTCATTTCTCGAACTGAACTGTCCTAAAAACTCTTCGATTGTTCCTCTCGGCCAACCCATTTTATTTTCCAATTCCATTTGTTTTTCTCCATTGAAAAAATCCTCGGCTAAAAAGATTCGACGGCCTTCTTGAGCCCTGAGATCCAATCTCGCTTTGAGAGGATCTAAGGAAACTTCCTTGAAAGCCATGAGGCGGCCTTCCAATGATCCCCCTTCCCACTTTGGAAAAAAGTATGGTTTAAGAACTTCGATTCCGGGAATGGTTTCGCCTTTCATTGAGAGAAGCACATCGTGGGGATTTAATCCTGAATCAATTTCCCTCAAGGTTTGAAACCCACGGTTGTTTTTGATGTCGGCGTTGAAATACATAGGCCCCGTCAAATTCAAAGTAAACACAAGGGTGGCGGCCAGGGCGACGATTCGATGAAAGGGGCGTGAATTCGCGAAGTAAATGGCGGCCGCCATAATCCAAGGGATGAGCACATGAATCCGAAACCCCTCCTGGCCGGGAGACCAGAAAGAAAGGAAAAAAAGGGCAAGCCATCCCCACATCATCAGCGTCTGGACCAGGAATTTATTTTTCTGGGGCCCGGGAAAAATGAAACATCCAGCCAAAAAACCAAAAAAAACAAAAGTCCCCAAGCCAAAGACGGTGGAAACGAAGGGCGCATATGAGGAAAATTTCCCCGGACCCAAAAATGCGTTTTTCCACCCCAGCCAAAACCCCGACAAGATCGGCCCCCAGTTGAAGGTCCAAAATCCGCTTTCTAGCGCTTTGTCAGCCCCTTCAAAGCCCGCATACCCCAAACTCCAACTTAAAAATCGAAGGTCCGGCGCGAGATTTTTCAGGAAAAAAAAGGTGATCGTGTAAATCACCAAGAGAAACCCAAAAACCAAAGCCAAATAAGCGCTTGCCTTACCGAGCCGGGCAAAACCGCTCTTTTGAGGTTTTTCGTTTCTCCAGATAAAAAAGGCCACCGCGAATATATGGAAAATGGCAATTCCATGGATCAAAATATAGACAGTCGACAAAAGACTCATGACAAGTAAATCCTTGGAACCCAAGGAGTGCTTGGAAGAACGGGGCAGCCAAAAGAGGAAAAGGAGAGCGGCAAATAAAAGAGAGACTCCAATGGCCCGCCCGTCCACCGCATAATGCCACACCGCGAACGTCGACCCCAAAAACCAAACGGGGATGAGGGCTCGAAAACGGTTGGAGAAAGGAACAATCGAATAATGAAGAATCCCAAGCCCCAACGCCACCAAGGCGGAGTTCATTCGAGCCAGTGAGTAAATGGCAAGGCCGTCATATCCGAATACCCTTTCAATCCGATACCACAAGACTCCCAAGGATGGATATAAGGGATGGTTGGGATGAAACCACCGGATGGGCTCATTGGTTTCACATGCAATGGCGTTTGTGACGGCGTCGAAGGAGAAAATTTGATTTGTGGTCAACAGGTAAACAATTAAAAATGGCAGGGTGACTAAAAAAACGGAAAAAGGCCAAATAAGTTTCTTGGATTCTCTCAT
>JAKLIS010000199.1 GCA_022709485.1 Elusimicrobiota bacterium
TTACGAAGTTGAAGAGCCTATGCTAAACAAGATTGAGCAAGAGTATTTAGAAAGAATAATTATTGGAATAAGAGAAATGATTAATTTCAGCACAAAAAAGATGCGGTTAAAAAGGTCCTCTGTCCGGGTATAAAAACTGTTTAATTCCCGCCAATCGCGAACCTCTAAATCCAGATTGTTCAATGCAATATATTGAAGAAGGCGGGCCTTAATTATGGGGGTCTCATCGATTTTGTGGAGAAGGATAAAAAGATAGTGAATCGAGGCCGAATCAATCAGTTCGTGGGCGGTTTGAATGGGCATTCTCATAAAGAAATCATCATAAACCTTTGAACCAGTTCCAAATGTTCCTTGGACATTTAGATCCAACGCATTTAATCCCCCCGATTTTGTGACCCCCAGGACGGTCACAGCATCTCCAACGCCGATGCCAGTCGCTTGGGCCAATCCTTGGCCGATAAGGATGCCATACGGAGAATCATTACTTAAGGGCCTTCCCCCTTTGTTAATGATGGCATCGGTAATAATAAGATCTCGGTAAATTTCAATTTTTTCAGCCCATCGGGACTTTACTGCTTTCATTTCTTGAACGGGTTCCATGGCCTCGAGGCCACAGGGGGTTGAATTTGAGCGTGTGCTGATGAGGGCGGACACTTTTATGCGAGGAGTCGCTCGTTTTATTTCCGGCCAACTACGAATGAGCGTCAATAAATCAGCGGGGTCGTCAATCATGTATTTAAAAGGGTCTTCTTGGTTTTTTTCAAAATATCCCTTGCGCGCCACTTGAAGCATCCCCGTATGGCACTCCGTGTAGGATTCTCTCATCGCCGCGTATGTGTCCTCGAAATACCCGCTGACAAAAATGTATACACAACAACCAACGATAATCGATGAAAGAGTTATAAGAGAGCGGAAGGAATGGCGAAAAATATTGCGGAAAGCCAGGCGGAGAATCAACATAAAAGACCGTCCGCGATGCGGACGATTCTGGAGGCGCGTTCCATAACTTTGGGGTCATGGGTGGAAAAAATAAATGTGGTTTGGTGAGACTCATTGATGGTTTTCATGAGTTCAAGAATTTCAAGGCCCGTTTTATGATCGAGATTGGCGGTGGGTTCATCCGCCAAGACGAGCAGGGGACTCGCGGCCATCGTCCGAGCTATAGCGACCCGTTGTCTCTGCCCGCCGGAAAGTTCCATGGGCCGGTGATTCTGAAATGAACCAATTCCAACCCAGTCGAGCCATTTTTTGACACGGTCGGCTCTCTCCAGGCGGCTCATTTTTTTTTCATAAAGAGGATATTCCACGTTTTCATAAGCTGATAGAACCGGTATCAGATTAAATTGCTGGAAGATCATCCCGATTCGGTGAGCCCGGATTTCAGAAAGTGTATTATCGTTTTGATTTTGAATTTCGATTCCATCAATAAAAACATTTCCCGCGGTGGGTTTTTCAATAAGCCCGATGATATTGAGAAGGGTGGTTTTACCGCTTCCGGAGGGCCCGGAAATAGCCAAAAATTCCCCTTTTTGAACATCGAGGTCAATTCCTCTTAAAGCGGGAACGATAGTCCGTCCCAATAGATATTCCTTTGTTATTCCTTTAGCGCTGACGATGGAAGTTGAAATTTGTTGGTCCATAATATTTCCGAAAATTTTCGATAATCATACTTTAGATGCGTGAAAATTAAAAATATATTTCATTGACGAGAGGTTTTTGCTAACTAAGCTTAATTGTTGGCAAAACACATGAATTCACTAAGGGTTTTAATAATATTTTTAAGCCTGTTAATATTAAAAACGACGGGGATTTCTGCCGAAATGCCCTCGCCCAATCCTTTTCCCCCCGATCCCTTCTATAACCCTCAAGGGACTCTTGAAGAGGCCATTACAAAATTGAATCTGTCTTACACTGAGTTCAAAAAAAAGGCTCATGAAAATTTTAAAGCCGAGAAAGAATTTATTCGAGACAAGAGAGTTAAAAAGAAAATTTCTTTGAAGAGGGCCGATATCAGTTATGCGCTTGCATCCAAGAGGTTGGAAGATCGATTGGCGTTCCTTGAGAAAAAATTTCAATCCACGAAGAGTATCTTGACTGAACGTTACGCGTTGCAGGTTGAGGCGGAAAAAACAAAAACCCATGCCGAAACATCCCGGAATTATTCACAAGCGTTGGTTCAAATGGAACAAGAATGCGCTGATTTGGAAAAAAACGCCCAGGACAATTTTTATAAGGAAAAAAGAAAAATTGAAAGAAGCCTGAGTTCACTGGAAAAAAGCGAGTCGGATAAAAGGTCTGAATTGAAAAAGGCGCAGAAAAATCTTGGGAGTGAATTGGCTCAGATTAAGAACGATTGTATCGCCAAAGAAACACAGCTGAAAAATAAAATCCAAGATCTGGCGCTTCGGATAGAAAAAGAATCGCAAATTGCCTGGAAAAAGGAGATGGCGCATCGAAAAAAGCAAGAAAAAGAACTTCGTCGCCAGGCGAGGAAAAAACCTGTTGAGCCACTTCCTCTGGAAAAACCCGAAGGAGAGGAGCGCCCATCCAAAATTCAAACTCTGTTTACGAGCTTGAAACTGCACGGCATTTTGTCCGAAGAGGTGGCCTACCGCACGTCCAACCCCGATCAGTTCTCAAAAATCAAATCCATGGTGAATTTATCCCAGTCCACTCGGTGGAGCGACAATCTTCGCTTTAAATTTTCCGAGAGAGCTTATTACGACGCTGTCTTTTCCGGCACGGATAGATACAAAGATGAAGTTGAGGATGATCAACAATGGGAGGTGGAGCTTCGAGATGCCTTTTTTGACTATTCCATGGGGCCCATGGATTGGCGGATCGGCAAGCAGCAAATTGTTTGGGGAGACGCCATGGCTATATTTGTGGCCGATGTGGTGAATGGAAAAGATCTCAGGGAGTATATTCTTCCTGATTTCGAACAAGTCCGGATCAATCAATGGTCCGGCGTCATGAATTTCACCCAAGGGAATTTTACCGGGGAATTTCTTTTTTCCAAACCGGAGTTCCACAAATTAGGAAAGGCAGGATCAGAGTTTGAATTCATGGCTCCCGTGCCGGCCGGAACTGTCGTCAATAAAAAAATCGAGCCCGAAAGTTTTCCGAAACACGGTGACATGGGTGGGAAAATGAATATTCTTTTGGGCGGCTTGGATTTGGGGATGTTTTATCTATATTCCTGGGAAAAATTTCCCATATATGTCCGAGAGTTGAACGGTTCTTACACTCCTTCATATTTACGAAAAGACATTGTTGGCTTAACCTTTTCCAAAGATGTGGTGGCTGATTCCATACTAAAAGGTGAATTGGCCGTGGTTCCGAATCAACCCTACAACGTGTTCGACCCTCTGGATGTTGATGGCGTCGACCGGCGATCGACAGTGAATTATGTTCTGGGAATTGACCACACATTTTTTGAAAAATGGGAAAGCAACTTTCAAATTCTTCAACAGCTAATTGACGGATCCGATAGGTATCTAATTAATCAAAAGTCCCGATCGACCCACGGTTCATTTTGGCTCAAAACAGATATCGCGCATGGAAAGCTGGAGCCGCAAGTGATAGCGATTTTTGGATTGGATCGGAAAGATCACTTAATTCGCCCCAAAATTGTTTGGAATTGCACGGATAATATCCGATTTCACTTAGGAGCCGATGTTTTTATCGGTCAACCCCAAACTGGCCTTTTTGGAATTTTTGAAAATCGGGACCGAATTTATTCTAATCTTGAGTTCCATTTTTAACGTCGCGCTTTTGATCAAAGGAGAATGTTAATGAAAAGAAAGATTTTAT
>JAKLIS010000002.1 GCA_022709485.1 Elusimicrobiota bacterium
GGTATTTAAGACATACATAAAAAATCCGGGGAAGAATTCGGGATTCAACCAGTGGTTATTTCCTGAGTTGAGTTGACTGGTTAATTCCTGTCTTAAGGAAAAAATGAAAATTGCTGTAAGATATTCTGGGGTTTTGTCCGGCTCGGCGCGGGCGAGGGCCTCAATGACAGAGCGTGAGCCGATATTAAAAATTAAATCCGTTGGATATTTTAAGCGCCTGAACTTTCGAGCCAGAAGAACTAAATTTGTGTCACTCGATTCGAAAAAATTAAAACTGGAATGGAGCGACGTTTGGCCGCCCATTTCTTCAAAGACGAGCCCTGTGGGTTTTTTACTTTCTGTAACGAAAAATTCCAGGACGTGTGTCAACCGGGCAAGGCCCCATTGGCCATGCCTTTCCCCGTGCATCATGAGGAGCCGGCCCCGGTAATGCCTAAGACTAAAAACGCCTTCATAGTCGTCGGAGTTTACCCCTTTGAATTCCCAAATTGTTTTTTCTTCATCAGGCTTGAGAACCCCCCTTTTTTTGAAGGATTCCCATCGTTCGACTTCCACTTTGAGAATTTCCACGCCGATCTTTAGAGCCAGCGGAGGAATTTCATCAAGATCTTTGGGGTCATACGGTCCCCATACAACTGCCCCAAACAAGGGTTGGGTGATATCAATCGGAAGACTGTCGCGATGGGTATTTACTATCAAAAAAATTCTGGCGAGGTCGGAGTTCTTCAAGCGGGTTTTAACTGACATTTTTCTTAAATATTGAATCGCCTCATTCCGGGAAACCTTAAAAAATTTGGCTTTGATAAATGACAAACTGGCCACCCATGCCCCATAGATTCCGGTCACCATCCAGAATCCAGGAGAATGCCCCGCGAGGTGTGCGGCCAGAAAAGTTAGTCCAGTGGGAAGGAAAGAGGTCAGGCCGGGGGAATTCAAAACAGTTAACTTCCAGTCGTCTGAAATTGAAATTTTAAAGGCGGGTTCGAGGCCTGTAACGAAAATTAGCCCTTTTTTGGCCAGGTCAACGGAGATGCGTTTAACACGCAGAGATCTTTGATACCACCGCTCAACCAACGGAAGAAAGTCCGCTTTTTTAAATAAAAGCCGGGCCCCTGTAAAAAGAATTCCAGTCCGCCGATTGCCTTCCGAAAAGGCTTCAATGGATAAAAATAATTTCTGCCCCTCAAAAAGTTTATCGAGCGGTGTTTTTTCTTGAGTGAATACGCTTAAGAAAGAGGAACCGGCCTTTGTTTCAACTTGAGTGATGCGGGGAACAAAGCTGATGACAGCCATTCCTTTTTTTCGGGCTAATTTTTCAATTCCTTTGGCGTGAAAGCCGCCTGTAACCAAAACAGCCGTCTGGGCTTTTTCACGCGTTATGGCTTCGAACAGATTTTGCGCCATCAAGGCGTCTCGCGCTTCGGCTTCCAGGTAAAAGGATTCGAAAGAAGATAAATCAAAGAAGTTCCCGGTTCCCCGTTCCCTGTTCCCGGCCTCATTTTTTTCATCTTTCCCGGGACCTGGGAACCGGGAACGGGGAACCACGTTTTTGTATTCCTCCCATTCCTCTCTCGTCAGAGCAAAGTCGATTAGTTTTCCAATAAGATAGAGCTGCCGAGAATTTTGGATAAGATCTTTTTCTGCATTCGTTTTCGCGTGAGACAAATAGATATATTTCTCCAAGGCTTGGAGTTCGGTTAAAAGCGCCTCTGCGTTTATACTCTCGGCCAAAAGGACATACCGAATAAAATTCTCCATGGCAGGAAATCGCCTCAAAGGGACTTCGGCTCTCTGGCAAATCGATTGAAGATAGCCGTAGAACTCTGAATGACTTATTCTCCCCGCTTTAAAAGCGGCGCTTATCTCCATTACTGACTTTACTTGCCCAGCGTTTAATTTGGGCAATAGTTCCTTGAGAAGTCGGGATCTTTCTCTTTCGACTTCAGTCACATTCAGGTCTTTTTCAACTCTGTACGCTTCCAGAAAATCGGAAAGGACCATTGAGATGGGCTTTTTTTGAGAGAGAAGTTCGGCATATTCACCAAAAGAGAGATCTCCATTCCGAAAATCTTCAATTTGACGATCAAATTTTTGAAGGTCAAATGAAAATACAATTGCCTTTTGATTAGCCAGATTCATGAGGTGAGATTTAAGCCAGTTTTTCGCGGAAGAGGTTGATTTCGTCGCTTTTCGGTAAGCCTCAATATTGGCGTGGTAATGGTGTTTGTCGTCGACACCGATAAGCGGGGGAAATTGAGAGTTATGAAGCGCCGCATGGATGGGACCCGTGATTTTATTTTCCTTCAGAAGATAGTCGGCCACCTCTTTGACGGCAAGGGAATCCGGAAATTCACGGAAGGGAGAGAAATCAAGCGGTTCAAAGGCCCCTTCCAAAGCGATGAGATCAACCTTTTTATTTCGGGCCAATTTCTTCAGAGCCCCTTCAATATTGGCTTGAGCTTCCTGATTCAGGTGAATGTCTTGTATATGGATGAGGACTTTCTGATGAGAATCGGAATTATTTCTATTGCGAACTGTCCCGTTCTCATAGGGAAGGCAGGCCAATATTTCTTCAAAAGGGGAAGGCTTTTTGAGTAAAGAATGGGATTTTTGAATTGATTGAGATAAAGGATGTGTTTTATTGAAAAATGGCGACTCGGTTGATAATGGGCTCGAGTGGGTAGACGCAAAATGGTACCCTAGATTTCGGGCTGGGGAGACATTTAGTGAGCGGTTTCTATTCGCCCAAATTTGGTTGTCTTGGGAGTAGGCGCCCAGACATTGGGTGGCCAGGACTGTTGCGCATAGAAAGCTGCAGGTAATTTTCGTAAGGATTATTTTCGGCAAAGAAGGTCCCTCTTAACTTATAAAGTGATCTTACAAGGGGGGAATTAAGAAGTTCTTAAGGTCAAGTAACCAATTTGTAAAGAAGGGAAGTAGGGTCAAGTCGCCCGCCGCGGCGGGCGACTTGACCCCTCGGCCCTCGAAGGTGGAGAGAATGAACAAAGAAACGTGGGTAGTTGAAGAAGAAGCCGTGTCGGGGGTTCGATTGGACGTCTACTTGGCGTCGCGGTTTGACACCTGGTCTCGGACGCGGCTTCAGAAATTAATTGAAGATCAATTGGTTTGGGTGGATGGAAAACCGGCATTTTCAAACAAATTAAAATTGACCTCTGGCCAAACCATTCAAATAACTTGGCCGGAAGACAAGATCCCGAGGCTTCAAAAATCAAATATGCCACTGCCCCCGGTTTTGTTTGAAGATTCCTCTCTCATCGTTTTGAATAAACCGGCCGGCATGGTGGTTCATCCGGCGGCCGGACATTTTGATGGAAATACGTTGGTCGAAATCGTGGCTCCCCGGCTTCTGAAAGGGCCGTGGCCGGAAGACATCCGGCGGGGTTTGGTCCATCGTCTAGACAGAGACACGAGCGGCGCCATTATCTTTGCCAAAACCCCGGAGATGCAGACCAAAATCTCAAAGCAATTTTCCCTCCGTCAGGTTAAAAAAACCTATCTTGCTTTGGTGAGCGGAAAAATGGAATCCAAAGAAGGGACCTTGGAGTGCCGAATCGCTCGCCACCCCGGAAAGCGCCAGCGTTTCGCGGTATCCAGCGACGGCCGCTGGGCGTTTACAAAATTTGATTTAAAAGAATCATTCGGAAAGTGGGCGGCCCTTGTTGAACTGCGTCCCTTGACTGGAAGGACTCATCAGCTCCGCGTTCAGATGGCCGCCATCAAACATCCCATTTTGGGGGACCATATCTATGGGGAAAAAAACAATCCCTTCTCTTTTATTCATAGACAAATGCTGCATGCGTTCCATATTGAATTTAAACATCCCAAAACGGATAAAATGATGTCTCTTTCCGCTCCCTTGCCCGAAGATTTTCAGGATGCTTTAAAATTAATACGATTGAACCCATGTTAGACACCTCGTCCACCCCCAAGAAAATGCTGACAAAAGGGCTTCCCGTGGTCATATCAGCTCCGTCCGGGGCAGGGAAATCAACCGTGGCCTCCCAGGTGGTTCAAAAATATCCTCATAAAATATTATCTATCTCTTGCACCACACGGACCCCTCGGGGAGAGGAAAAAGAAGGAAAGGACTACTATTTCATCTCTGACAGCGATTTCCAATCAAAGATTAAAACGGGGGATTTTCTTGAATGGGCCGAAGTTCACGGCAAATATTATGGGACACCCCGAAAATATCTAGAAGAAAACCTGGAAAAAGGCGTGGATGTGCTCATGGTAATTGATGTTCAAGGCGCGCTTTCTGTTAAGCGGTTTTTTCCTCAAGGGGTCTATATATTTCTTGTTCCACCCTCGTGGGACGCATTGGAAAATCGGCTCAAAGCCCGGGCCTCGGATGACGCCGGGGCTGTGAAACGTCGATTGGCCAATGCCCGAAAAGAACTTTCATATTTATCTCATTACGATTATTTGGTTGTTAACGACAATTTAGATAAAGCAGTCGAAGACGTGGGGGCGATTTTGAGAGCCGAACACGCGCGGCTTTCCCATATCGACAAAAACAAAATTAAAATATTGGAATGAATATGCGACAACCTTCTGTGGGATCCAGAAAACGAGTTCGGATGAGGGATGTGGCTCAGCGGTGCGGGGTTTCGATCTCGACGGTGTCATTGGTTTTATCCGGCGACGCGCGGATCCCGGAAGACACCACTCGCAAAGTTCTTCAAACGGTCAAAGCCATGGAGTATCGGCCGAGCGTGATTGCCCGAAGCCTTGCCCGCCGAATATCTCGAACCATCGGCGTCATCCTCCCCGAATTTGCCTTTAATAAAAACCAATCTTTTTATTACCAAGCGTTGAAAGGGATTCACAGCGAAACCCAGCCCGCGGGATTTAAGATGGTGGTGGAAGCCACCACGAAAGGGTTTATCGAGCGGCGTTTTTATTTAAGGCTTCTTAAGGAGCAAAGCGCCGACGCCATTATTTTTTTGACCCCCAGCTTGAATGATCTTTTCTTGAGCGAAATGGGTAAAGAGAATTATCCTTTTGTTTTGGTGGGCGGAACGGTCCAAGACGCTGACCTGCCTTCTGCAAAGGGGGACGATTTTGCCGGGGGTTTTATGGCCACTGAACACCTGATTAAGCAGGGGCACCGAGCCATCGGCCATATCTCGGGCTTTTCCAACTATTACATCGGAGCTGATCGGAAGAGAGGGTATGAAGAAGCCATGAAAAAAGCCGGCTTGCCCATCGGGCCCGATTGGATTCAAGAAGGCGATTTTGACGTGGATGTGAGCGCCAAGGCCGCTGAACGGCTTGTCCAGTCCGGGGTCACGGCCATTTTTGCGGGAAGCGATATGATGGCCTATGGAGCGCTCAAGGCTCTTCATGACCTTCAAAAACGGGTTCCCGAAGATATTTCTCTTGTGGGGATGGACGACCTCGAATTCTCGGCGAATTCACGCCCCGCTTTGACCACGGTGCGGTATGATATTGAAAAGATTTCAGCTCTCGCGGCCAATTTCGTCATTAAACAGATTCAGAGCCCCATTATTCCGAAATCTCTCCTCAAAGATGTTCCCGCTCCGGAATTGATTGTCCGCCAAACCACCGCAAGAAGGGGTCAAGTCGCTACATGACTCATTTTTGTTCCAAAAATGAGTCATGTAGCGACTTGACCCCTTCTTCCCCTGCTAGCGACTTGACCCCTTCTTCCGTGATTTGATAGCCTTTTTCCGTCGAGAAACTCGATTCCGATTCCCTCCATTCTGTCACAAAACCCCTTCTTTCTTTTCCCTCCTATTTTTGTCTCGGAGGTGATCTATGTCCCGGCCGTTGCGAATGGAGTATCCAAACGCTTTTTATCATGTCATGAACAGAGGCCTCAATAAATGTCCCATTTTTATTGATGAATATGACCGTCGCTTACTTCAAAGGACCATTGGCGAAGCGGTGAGTCAGTGGAACATAAAAATCCATGCTTTTTCTCTGATGGCAAACCATTACCACCTTTTGGTCGAAACGCCCTTGGCCAACATCAGTCGAGCGATGCGCCATATTGATGGGATTTACACACAGAGGTTCAACCGGGTTCATCGCCGCGACGGCCCTCTTTTTCGCGGCCGATTTAAATCGATTTTGATCCAAAAGGAAACATATTTTCTCGAATTGATCCGTTACATCCACCTCAACGGAGTGAAGGCCCATGTCGCGCAATCTCCCGAATTAGATTTGTATTCAAGCCATTACGATTACCTTCATCCTGAAAAAGCGGCCCCGTGGCTGGTCCAGTCAATGACTCTTTCTTATTTCATTTCCTCTCCAAACCCCCGAGACGAACTTCATCGCTTTGTCTTAAGGGGAATTCCCGACAGCCTGGACAAAATTCTTTCAAATAAAATATGGCCGCCCATTTTGGGGGAAAAGTCGTTTATTTTGGGAATAAAAGATGAACATCTGACAAACCAACAGAAAAATCCGGAATTACCTCAGAAAAACCATCTTTTGAAGATTCGGAAATTAAAACCGGAGGAAGTGATTAGCTCCATTTTCGAAGTCTATAATTCGAAGCGAGGCCTAACGAGTGAAGCAAACCTTGTTCGTGAAACGCGATGGGTTAAAATTTTCTTCCTTAGACGTTATTCTTCGATGACATTTGCGACGATTGGGAATCTTTTGGGGGGGTTGTCTTATAAATCGGTCCAAGGCTTTTTTAATCGATATGACTTTTCAAATTCTCCTTCATTTTCGATAGTAAAGAAAAACATTAATGAAAAATGGAAGGGGGCGGAGAACCCGCCGGCTAAAAAAATGAGTCATGTAGCGACTTGACCCCTTCTTAATCCCCGAAAGAGGTGCCGACGTCGCGGGCCGTTTGAAGGAGAGGAAAATCCAACGGAATCCGCCGCGGGACCCCAGCCACCAAACTCAGATGGACCGATTCAATGGCACTATTTTTTAATGACACCATGTGACCGAATTCACCCGCCGCAGCCAGATGAGCAGCGTGATGACCGTACCGGGTCGCCAGAACCCGGTCAAACGGGGTGGGCGTCCCGCCTCTCTGCAAATGGCCTAAAACCGTGAAGCGGCATTCGATCCCTGTGTCTTTCTCAATATTTTCCGCCAGTTGCGCCGAAATGCCGCCCAAATTGTGCGCCTTTTTCATGTATATGGGTGTTTCCCCTTTTCTGTGAGCGCCTTCCGCCACCACAATAATGCTGAAGCGGCGCCCCTTTTGGAACCGTTTCTGAACCACGGAATAAACTTTCTTAAGGTCATACGGAATTTCCGGGATCAGAATAATGTCCCCGCCGCCCGCCATACCGGAGTGGAGCGCAATCCAGCCCGCGCTCCGGCCCATCACTTCCACAATCATTACCCGCCGGTGACTGGCGGCGGTGGAATGAAGGCGGTCCACGGCGAGCGTGGCAATCCAAACGGCGGAATCAAATCCAAAAGTTTGGTCGGTATGCATGACGTCGTTATCAATGGTTTTGGGAACGCCGATGACGGGGATCCCGCTTTGATGAAGGTGATAGCCCACGGTGAGCGTCCCGTCTCCGCCGACGCAGATGAGGCCTTCCAGTTTGTGTTTACGATAAATTCGAAGGGCGTCTTTAAGGCGGTTTTGCCCCGGGATAACGCGCTGAGATTCGTTTCTTTTCACGCCGAAAAAATTGTCCTTGTTGGAGGTGCCGAGGATGGTGCCGCCTTGCGTCAATATATTGGACACGTGATCGTATCCGAGAGGAATGGTTTTATCCATGACGAGGCCGGAGAAGCCGTCCTGAAAACCAATGACCTGCATTCCATAAACGTTAATGGCGGTTTTGGCCACCGCTCGAATGACCGCATTGAGACCCGGGCAATCCCCACCGCCCGTTAAAATTCCGATCCGTTTAATTTTCTTCTTCAATTGAGCTCCGCCAAAACGTCTTCAATATGTCCATCCACTTTAACTTTGGGAAATATTTTAGCAATCCGGCCCTCTTTGTCGATGATAAAGGTGGTCCGTTCGATTCCCATAAATTTTTTGCCATAAAGGCTTTTTTCCTTCCAAACCCCGTAAGCTTGGATGACTTCTCTCGTGGGATCGCTTAAAAGCTGAAAAGGGAGAGCGTTTTTGGTTTTGAATTTGGCGTAAGATTCTACGGAGTCGGCGCTCACCCCCAAAATGACGGCATTTTTATTGCCGGCTTTGGCCGCATCCCTAAAATCACACGCTTCTTTGGTGCAGCCCGGGGTGTGGTCTTTGGGGTAAAAATAAAGAACGACGGTTTTCCCTTTGAACTCCTTGAGGGAAACATTTTTCCCGGCGTCACTCACAAGCTTAAAATCCGGGGCTTTGTCACCGATTTTGATCAAATCAAACCTCCATTCTGTGTGTTGAAAAATTTAACGTCTGCCTCGGGCTCAAGTTCCCACCCGTCATTCCCGCGATATGCCCGTCATCCCGTAGAATCCGTCATTCCCGCGAAACCTGCCCGTCCGGCAGGCGGGGCGGGGATCCAGGTTTTAAACATGACATTTAAAAAGCGGGTTCACTACCTGGATTCCCGCCCCGCCTGCCGGACGGGCAGGTTTCGCGGGAATGACGGCTTCCGCGGGAATGACGATCATCCGGAGATTTCGCGGGAATAACGTCTTTGGAAGGCGCGCTATGGTTGCTTGAGTTTGACGCTGTTTAAAGTCTCGTCGAATTCAAAAACAATCGTTCCCGGAAATCCTTGGGCCAATAACTCCAAAATCTGGGGCGCGTCGGCCCGCGCTTTCGGATCCAAATACGTTTTCACAACGGCGGGTACCCCGCCGGCCGCGTCGAAATCTTTGGCATACCGGCTAAAAATCGCCGACATGACGAGTTTCCCGTCTTTCACATAGATTTTTCGGGAATCGTTGATGAAATTGCGCGCCGCTTCCTGCAACTCCTCCTCTATTTTAATTCCAGAATAGGGCATTCGCCGGAGAGACGCCGATCCAACCACGCCGTCACAGATCGCGAAATGAATCAAAGGATCAAATTTGGCTATCGACAGTTCCGCGACGCCTCCCCCCATCTCAGGATCCAGCCTTAACGCGCGGTTTTTGATGAGACCCAAAGACACTTTCCAATGCGCCACTTTGACTTTTTCTTCATAGACGAGATCGGCCGGAGCGATTTTCTGAAGGGCCGGTTGGGCCAAAATCAATTTGATGAGATAGGCATTGTAGGCGTTGATCCAAAAGGCGGTTTTTTCTTTTTCACTCATCTTGGTGAGGTCGGCCACTTCCAACATGGACAGATATTCGTACAGATCTCCGCCTTTGTTGATTCTGATGCCGTCATAATCGACATACCCGTCAGCGCTGACGTTGGATTTTAATATTCCAGCCCATTCCCCCGAGTCTTTTTTGACGACGGCTCCGGATAGATTCGAAAAATAAATCCAAATCACACAAAAACCCAAAAGCCCCACCCATGTCCTCAAACCCCGATGCTTCATTTTTTAAGCCTCCTTGAATTTTTCGGCAACATTCCCGCTGCCGCCTGATCGATAAGCCAAATTAGATTTCCCGACTTTGGAACCACGCGCTCAATTGGGAATTTTTTCCTCTTATTGCGATTTTTAAAAATCCTTTGGATAACGACGGCTTTTTCCGCCCCGGCGCACAGAACCAAAATCCGCTTTGAGCGGTTTATTATAGGATAGGTGCACGTAATTCGATAAGAATTTAAGGCCGGAATGTGGTTTTCCGCCACCCAGCGGCGTTTTTCTCTGAGCGCCCAGGTCCCGGGAAAAAGCGAAGCGGTGTGACCGTCCCCCCCCACACCCAACAAACACAAATCAAAAAGGGCTTTGCCGCTATTGTTTTTAAAATACAGGCGAAGGGTTTTTTCATAAGCGCGCGCGGCCCGGGAAGGAGATTTGAGATCGGTTGGAATTGGGAATATATTTTTTCGAGGGATTTTTACTTTTGAAAAAAGATTTTCCCGCACCATGCGAAAATTGCTTTCCGGGTGGCGAGGTGGCACCCAGCGTTCATCTCCGAAAAATAAAAATACACGAGACCAATCAATCTGGGTTCGAAAAGGGTTTTTGGAAAGGCGGGCATAGACGCCGCGGGGCGTGGCGCCCCCGGAGAGGGCCGCGCAGAAAAAGCCACGCTCCCGGATGGCGTTTTGGGCGGCCTCCTCAAAAATCTGGGCGGCTTTTTCATTAAAATCAGCGAGTGATCGAGTTATAAGAAACATTTTTTATCTCACCCTGAGCAAGAAGTGATTTGCGCGTATAGCCATTATTCCCCCGAAAGTTTCATAAGACATCATTCCCGCGAAAGCGTCCCCACGGGACGTACCCCTTCAATTATTTATTATTGAAGCGGCACGTGCCGGATTATGGAAGTCAAGGAATCGGTACGGGAACCCAGGTCTTAAACATGATTTCTAAAAACAGGTTCACTGCCTGGATTCACGCCCCACCGGACGGACAGGTTTCGCGGGAATGACCGCCCTCCTCTTCCGCAGGATGACGGCCTGCCGCTTTCGTGGGAATGGCGATCAGACATTTATGTTTTTTAACCACGCCACCCTCAACCGCGCGCCACGCGGGCCAAGGCGTCTTTTAACCGGATAAGTCCCTGTGTCCGATTGTGCAAATGAATGTGAAGAACCCGGCGGTTTTTATTTTTTAATGCTTCCCAATCCCCCCGGGATTGGGCTTCTTTCAAAACGGAAAAACCAAAAGATTCCCCCGGTATCGGAAGATCTTTTTCATCATCGGCCGTGATGGAGAGATAGAGCCCATTATTTTTTCCGCCTTTGTGAAGCTGGCCGGTGGAATGAAGAAATCGAGGCCCAAACCCGATGGTCGTGGCCACCTTCTTCCATTCCTGCACCAACAACCGCAATTCCTCTAATTGCTGTTGATTTTTCGGGTTCCGTTCAATGTAAGCCAAGATGGAAAAATAATCGCCCGGATTCATTTGGTTGAGATGCTTTGTGAGAACTTCATCCAAAGACTCCTGCCGCCCCAAACCATACGAAGCGTACACCACGATATCATCTCCCTTAAAGACGGGGGATTCTTGAACAAATTTCCCCAGCTGCCGGTATTGATTAAGCGCGCTTTTGGTGAGGTCTTTGGCTTCCTGCACGTTCGGCTGATCAAAAGGATTAATTTTAAGAATGGCACCCGCCACCGCGGTGGCGATCTCCCACCTGAAAAATTCGGAGGTGAGATCAAATTTATCCTGAATGGTGAATCGAATCACCGGATGTCCCGCTTTCTCTAGTGCGGCCAATTTTTTGACCGTCGGAGCGTCCGCGTCTTTGGCCGCGCGGATATGGACGAACACGCGGTCATCCGAATAAGATTCAGGCGCAAGGAGCGCTTCGGACTCGACCGGAAGAATACCCGTCCCTTCTTTCCCCGTGGACTCCGCGATGAGCTGTTCCACCCAGGTCCCAAAGGTGCCGATTTCTTTTGATAAAACAAACGTCACTTTGTCTTTTCCCGCTTTGGCCAAAATTCCCAGAGCCACCCCGGTTGAAACGCTGGGGCTTTTTTCGACCGGCATATAAGGCGAAGACATCGCGGCCATGAGTCCGGCGCGGCTTAAAAGCTCGCGAACATTGGCCCCCATAATTCCCGCCGGAAGCATTCCAAAAAAAGACATCGCCGAAAAACGGCCGCCGATGTCCGATGGATTTAACACAATGTGGCGGAATTTTTTCTCAATGGCCAGTCGCTCCATAGAGGTCCCGGGGTCGGTGATGGCGATAAAATTCTCCCCCGCTTTTTCCCCCTTCACTTTGGCCACCGCGTCAAAGAAATAAGCCAGAAAAGCGTTGGGCTCCGTCGTGGAGCCGGATTTGCTGGACACGATAAAAAGCGTCTTCTCCGGCTTGCCCAAGGCGGCGCGGTTCATAACGGAAGCGGGCTCCGTTGAATCCAAGATGGCGAAGTTCGGGTATCCCGCTTTTTTCCCAAAGGTAAGGCGAATCACTTCGGGACAAAGGCTGGATCCGCCCATTCCCAAAAGAAGCGCGTTGGTAAATTTCGCTTTTTTTACGTCTTTCACAATCTCATCAATGAGAAAAAGTTTTTCCTCCACTTTTCCCAGGACATTCAGCCATCCCAGGGAGTTAAGGATGATTTTTTTATGATCCTCTTCCAATTTCCAAAGCGTGGGATCTTTGGCCCAAATTTTTTCCACCCACTTTTCCTCTTTCACTTTTCGTAGAGCGTCTTCAAAATCCCGCTGAGCCGATCCCAGAGAGAAGCTCATTTTCTTCTCGAGCCCGCCCAATAAAAGCGCTTTTTTGGCGCCCACCACTTGGAGGAGTCCGTCGAATGAATCGATAAAAAGCTGAACGCCCTGTTTTTGAAGTTTATCGGTGACGTCGTCAATATTAATTCCCAAAGTGGCCAGGCTCGCCATGACGAGAGGCGCTTCTTCAAAACCGGACGCCAATATGTTTTTTACTTTTCCGTGATCTAAAAAAGCCTTGGCGGTTTGAGGCGGCATAGTATTCACCGTGTCGGGCCCAATGAGAGTTTCGACGTAAACGACATCCGAAAGACGTTTGTCCTTGGTACCGGTGGAAGCCCACAACAGCCGCTGAACTTGAGCGCCCTTTTTCTTGATGGCCTCAAATCGGGGGGATTGGATAACCCGCAAATAATGTTCATAGGCCAATTTTGCGTTCGCGATGGCGGCTTTGTGCAATAGCCTTTTGGCCGTTTCCCGTCTCATGCCGTCGTTGGCGATGATGTCATCCAATTGTTTATCGACCAATGAATCCACCCGGCTCACAAAAAAACTCGCCACAGAGGCGATATCTTTTATGGGCAGTCCATTTTTAACGCGACGCTCCAAGGCTGTGAGATAGGTCTCCAACACTTTTTTATACACCTCGAGAGAAAATAAAAGAGTGATATTCACGTTGACGCCCGCGGTCAAAAGCTCTTCCACCGCTGGAATGCCTTCGGCGGTACCGGGAACTTTGATCATGACGTTCGGCCGGCCAACCAGTTTGAATAATTTTTTTCCCTCCGCGATGGTGCCGGCGGTGTTGTAGGCCAAGCGAGGATTCACCTCAAGGCTCACAAAGCCATCGGTGCTATTGGAGGCGTCGTAAATGGGGCGCAGCACGTCGGCGGCCAAGCGGATATCTTGGACCGCGATGGCTTCAAAAATGTCGTAATTTGTTTTGGCGGTTTTAGCGGCTTTTTTGAGGAGGTCGTCGTATTCGGATCCGGCGGAAATCGCTTTTTGAAAAATAGTGGGATTGGAGGTCATGCCGCGAAGGCCCTCCTCCGCCACCATTCTTTTTAATTCCCCAGAGCTCATCAGGCTTCTTTGAATATAATCAAGCCAAAAGCTTTGGCCATTCGAATGTAATTCCTGCAACGGGTTCATGTTTCAATGTCTCCTTTCATAAGTTTTATTCCGCTCGATAGCGGCCATCAAATAATGTCTGGACCCTCGACAAAGACATTCGTACCGCATCAAAAATGAATTTATAAGGCCGGTACGTCCCGTCAATTATTTTAATAATCGAAACGGGACGAGGGTGACGAATTATCGTCATTCCCGCGAAAACCGTCATTCCCGCGAAAGCGGGAATCCAAGTAGTGAACCTGCTTTTGAACATCATGTTTAAAACCTGGATTCCCGTCTTTGCGGGAATGACGGTCCTCCGCTTCCGCGATGCCCTGAGCAAAGACTTCTCAGGGGGACGATGCTCTCAGGGGATGTCATTCAGGATTTTAAGGGATGAGGTTTTTAAAGCGTCTCTTTCCGACTTTCAAAACGGTGGGAGCGGTGACCTGAATTTTATCTCCCATGTTCACTTTCCGATCTCCCAATTGAACGCCGCCCTGCTCCAAGAGCCGACGCGCTTCATTTTTCGAAGGGGCGAGGCCGGCGCTAACGAGCAATTCAACGGCGTCCACCGCGCCTTTCGTCTTAAAATCTTCGATATCTTCCGGAACGCCGCCCTTGGAAAAAATTTTATTGAACTCCGCCCGGGCCGCTTTGGCGAGATCCGCCGAATGAAAGCGGGCCGTAATAATTTCAGCCAAGGTTTCTTTCGCCTGTTTGGGATGAAGTCTTTTCATCTCCGTCAAATTTTCTTCGGTTAAAAGCGTGAAGTAATTCCACATCAGTTCATCCGAGATGGACATAATTTTGGAAAACATGGCGTTCGGTTCATCTTTGATTCCCACATGATTGCCGTAAGATTTGGACATTTTCCGAACGCCGTCCAGCCCTTCAAGTAAAGGGAGAGTAAGCACCACTTGCGGCTCTTGGCCGGCGTCTTTTTGGAGCTGGCGGCCCATTAACAAGTTGAACAACTGGTCATTGCCTCCAAGTTCCACGTCGGCTTTGACCGCCACGGAGTCGTATCCCTGAAAAAGCGGGTAGAGAAGCTCCAGAATAGTGATGGGCTGCCCGGCGGCACGCCTTTGAGTAAAATCTTCCCGCTCCATCAATTGCTGCACCGTGTGGGCCCGAAGAAGGGTTTTCAAAATAAAATTGGGGTTGGATTTGTCAAACAAGGAATCCAGCCATTCGCTGTTTTTCCGGACTTCGGTTTTAGACTTGTCCAGGACCTTAAAGACCTGATCTTCATATGTTTTTATATTTTTTTGGATGTCCGAATCGGTCAAGGGCGGACGGGTGGCATCCCTGCCGGACGGGTCCCCAATGGCCGCTGTAAAATCCCCCAAAATAAAAACCACATGATGACCCAATTCTTGGAAGACCCGAAGTTTATTCAGGACCACACTGTGGCCCAAATGAATATCCGGCGCGGTAGGATCCACGCCCAATTTAATGCGGAGCGGTTTATTTTTGCCCAACTTTTGTTTCAATTCTTGTTCGGTCACAATGGACGTGGCGCCGCGGGAAATTCGAACGATTTGATCTTGAATGGAATTCATAAGCTAATGGGGTGATTATAATCAAAATTTTTATACCATTGGCCCTTCAATCACCGGTGTCATGAAAAAAATATTTATCGTCCTATGCGCTTTGTTGGTGGGGGCTGAAATCACAGCCCGGGTTTTCTACAAACAAAGGCGGGCTCCAGAACCTTTTTCGGGCGTCGCCGGTCCCGCTCAATTTGACAACGAGGTTGTCATTGACCTGCCCAAAATGCGGCCGCCGGGACAATTTATCATTGTGACGGGCGGTTCGGCCGCTCTCGGTCTGGGGGCGTCTTCTCCGCAGCTGGCATTCCCACCTCAACTGGAAAAAATTTTGAACGAAGGAGCGGGGGACTCTCAAAAAGTGACCGTTTTAAACGCGGGGCTTTCCGCGATGGACGCGCAAGATGAACTAATGATTTACCTCAATTATCTCCAACAATTTAAGCCCGACACGATTGTCATGTATAGCGGCTTTAATAATCTCTGGAATAGTTTACGCGACCAAATCGTCCCCCGCCCCACCTCTCGTCAGATAAAATTCAAAGCGGTGACATTCAGGGATACCGGCCGGCTCTTTTTAACTTTTTTAAGATCGCTTGGTTTCCATATCCGCAATTTTTTAAGGTGGGCGTCCCATCTCTTCAAGCTTCTGACGGATAAACTGGACGCCCTGGATTACGTTCCAATTAAAAATTTGAGCGCGGCACGTCTAGAATCGAGCCGAACAGATCTCAACCGGTTTCTGACGGTCGTCCGGATATTTAATTTCTTGGCGAAAAAGGACGGGTTTAAATTTGTTTTGGTTCTTCAACCGGTCCGGGCCTTGAACCATCTAAAAAATACGGAATTTCAGAACAGTCGATACGAACAAAAAATGAAAATTGTTTTTAATGATTACCTTCTCCCGTCTCTCAAAGATATTCAAAAAGAAACCCACTTCGCGATGCTCAATTTGAATGACCAATTGACGGATGAGTTGATTCGGAATGGCTTATTCGTCGATTTTTGCCACTTGAATGACGAAGGATACGCGCTTGTGGCCAAAGAGGTGTCCGCTTTTATTAAAAAATTAAAGAATTGATTGCAGCCCGACTTCCAAATCGACAACCGAAAGAGCCCTCCAAGGTTTTCCGACCCGCAAACTTAATGAAATCAAAGAATCCACTGGAAAAATCGCATTATTTCAACGATACTGTCCATGTGAAATTTTCACATAAGCCATTCTTACCGGTTTTTTTGGTTTTTTTCTTTTCATGCACGCTGGTCCTTCTCTGGCGATCGGAGAGTGTTACCGCTCAGTCCAGTAATAAAACGGCCGCGGAACTCAATCGCCTCCTCAAAAACCGATTGGAGTCATTCACGGCGACAAGTCGCCAATACATTTCAGGCGAACCTCTTTATAGCTTTAAAAAAATCTCTGATTTTTATTCCGGCCGGGGGTTTTCTTCCGCGTGGGTGAATGAAAAGGGAATGAAACCTGTTTCTCAAGATTTAATGCAAGCGCTCTCCGATGCCCCAAAAGAGGGGCTCGAAATAAAGGATTATCACACAGAACCGATCCTCGCGTTGACCCAAAAAATTTCAAAGAAACATTCAAAGGACAAATCCCTCAGCCTTTCCGATTTGGTGAATCTGGAGATTCTGCTTTCGGACGCTTTTCTCACTTATGGGTCTCACCTTTTGGCGGGACGGGTGGATCCCAATCAAATCGATGAGGAATGGATCGCCAACCGCCGGGACGCCAATCTTCCCCAAATTTTGGAGCAAGCGTTCGAAAATGGGAGGGTACGCGGCCTTTTGAAAGAGCTTCTTCCCACCCAAAAGGCCTATAGCAAACTCCGCGCGGCTCTGGCCCGTTATCGAAAAATTGAAGTAGAAGGCGGATGGTCAGAAATTCCCGCTGGGTTCGCTATTAAATCCGGCTCCTCCGACGCCCGTGTCAAACTTCTTCGAAAGCGGCTTTGGATAGAAGGAGATTTAAAACAAGAGCCCAATGAAAGCGAATTGTTTGATGATGCGTTGGAGCGCGCGCTCATCCGTTATCAAAAAAGCCACGGCCTTGAGCCCGATGGGACCCTCGGCAAAGAAACGCTTGAATCATTGAACGTGCCTGTTAAAAAACGGATCGAGCAAATTATTTTAAACATGGAACGCTGCCGGTGGCTTCCCCAAGATCTGGGCGAAAAACACATCGTTGTTAATATTGCCGACTATTCCCTTCAAGTGGTGGAGAAGGGATCTACGGTGATGAATTTCAAAGTGGTCGTGGGAAAACGTTATCGGCGTACCCCGGTCTTTTCAAGCGTCATCACAGAGATCGTTTTAAACCCGTCTTGGACAGTACCCACAAAAATCGCCCGGTTGGATATTTTGAAAAAAATTCAAAAAGACCCGAATTATCTTGCGGAAGAAAATTTCACTGTCTATGATAGTTTCGACGAAAACGCGCGGATTATTGAGTGGAAAAATGTCGACTGGTCCTCAATGACAGCCCAAACCCTAACTTATAAGTTTCGCCAGAAACCGGGGCCCAAAAATGCCCTAGGAAGAATAAAATTCTTTATAGTTAACGATTTTGACGTTTACCTCCACGGTACCCCCTCCAAAGAACTCTTCAAGAAGACTGTCCGTTCTTTCAGTTCCGGCTGCATTCGTGTCGAAAATCCTATTGAATTGGCCGCTTTCTTGCTGCACAATGATTCTAGGTGGTCGGCGGAAGAATTGCAGTCCGGCATAGATAAGAAAACAGAGCAATTTATTAGATTGCCCGAACCCATGCCGATTCACCTTCTATATTGGACGGCGTGGGAAGATGAACAGGGAAAAACCCAATTTAGAAACGACATTTACCGCCGCGATGAACGCCTTCAAGCGGCTTTACTGGGGAAACCTCTTCCCATTATGGAGGAGGAAGAAGAGGATAAATGAGCTTAAAAAAGATGTGGCGTATCTTGGTCTGGGATTTTAGAGCCACCATCCTTATTATTGGGCTCCTATCTTCGATGGGATATGAACTCGGGACCGCCACTTTGACTGAAATATTTGAAGCTCATAAACCGGGGTTCTCCGTTCGATTTAATGAAGAAGTAAATCCCTTTAGTGTCACCGGCGTCTTCGTCCTTCCTAAAGAAAAAATCTCTTTCTCCGTTGAAAATCCGGGAACAGAGCCCGCTTTTTCCTTCAATGCCTCTGCGGGAGATATCCTTGAAACCCGTTCTTCCAGTTGGGTCTGGAAAGCCCCGTCCAAGCCGGGCCTATACGTCGCCACTGTCACGAGTACCTTGGATAATCAGGTCATGACCTTCAACATTTTTGTGCTCGTTCCTTATGAAAAAATGAAGAAGGGATATCTAAACGGGTATCGCATCGGCCCGTATCCACCCGATGCAAAATTAAATTCATTGACCTATAAAACCCCCCGCGGGTTTGTGGAAGTCACCCAAAAAAACAGACACATACCGGTGTCCCCGCATTTCACCTTGGGGCAATTTCTATGTAAACAGTCGGGAAGCTATCCGAAATATCTGGTCTTGCGGGAGCGTCTGGTTTACCATCTCGAAAATGTCTTAGAGAAGGTCAATAATTATGGATACCGCTGCGAAAGCTTGACGATCATGAGCGGCTATAGAACGCCTTATTACAACAAAGCCATCGGGAATGTACCGTATAGCCGCCATTTATGGGGAGATGCCGCGGATATTTATATCGATTTTGACCCTTCAAATGGGGTGATGGACGATCTAAATAAGGATGGGACAGTTGACCGCCAGGATGCGATCGTGTTGCGGAGGATTGTCGAAAATATGTTTCGAGATCCCATGTATCAAAAATTTATCGGGGGCTTGGGAACTTACCGTTCCACAAAATCTCATGGGCCCTTTGTTCACCTAGACGTTCGGGGGAGCTTTGCCAGCTGGTGAGTCCTCGAGATCAAAATACATTTTAAGAAGCTTCACCTTCGATTCCAGCGAATCAAAATATTCTTCCACCCCTTCTCCCGTGTAATTCCAATAAAACTGATAAAAAGAACGCCTGAGAATAAGCCAATAATCGTTCAGGCCGATGGGCTTCACGTCTATTCCGGTTTGCTTCCGGAAAATATTATCACTCAGCCAAAGTTCCTTTTCCACTTTTCTTGAAGCCAAAAATTTTGACCGAAAATTGGATGAAAATATCAGTTTCATATTCTTTAATTCCGTCCCATCGATAAATCTCAAAATCTTTCCCTCCAGCTCGTTTAAAAACTGTTTGTTCATCCCCTTGTTGAAGTTTTTATCAATGTGACTCAACCATTCTTCGATCATGACGGTGAGCTGCTTTATGTGGTTCTTTTTTAAACGCGGGAGAAAAACAGAAAAATAATATTGGTAGGCGGCATATAGGGCGGCGATAATGACAATTCCCAGGAAGATATTTAGGCCCATTTACATTCACCTCAACACGAGAGTGGCTCAATCATAATTTAAAACCTGTCGAAATTAAAGGAATTGGAAT
>JAKLIS010000020.1 GCA_022709485.1 Elusimicrobiota bacterium
TATCGTGAACTCGATCCCCGACAATTTTGGATCAGTTCGAGATATCCACGCTCCCCCCATTCCCTCCGAAAAAATTATTTTTCATATCCAAGACGTTCATTTAAATCCTGAAGCTCAGGCCAATATCGCCGGAGCGGTAACAACCCTATTGGAGAACGGGCGGGTGGATCTTTTGGCCTTGGAAGGCGGATTTGAACCTATCGATTTGGGACCTTTCCGAAAATGTCCGGACTCAACGGCCTTGCGGCGCGTGGCGAATTATCTTTTGGAAAACAAAAAAATCGCGGGACCCCTGTATGCCGCGTTGACCCGTTCGGGTCCCATCCCCGAACTCCTTGGAATTGATGATTTAGGTCATTACCAGGCCAACGTGGCTGCCTATAAAAGTTCGGCGAAATTGACCGCCCGGAATAAAAAAGAAATTGCCCGGCGGAAAAAAGAATTAACCGCCCGGAAACAAATCCATTTTAACCGGCGACTGGCTTCTTTTGACAGGCAGGTGGAAGCGCATCGGCAGGGAAGTTTAACGGTGGGGCCTTTTGTCCGGACCCTCGTGAAAGAAAACCCCACCAAGGTGTATCCGGGCCTTAAGAGCTTTCTTGCGGCTTATAATCTTGAAACCTCTTTGGACTTTTCGCGGGTTGAAGCCGAGCGCGGTTGCCTCCTGTCTATCCTCCTTCAAAAAATATCGAAAACCGACATCCAAGAGTTGATGAGGCAAAGCGCCCAATACCGGCTGGGGCACGTCAGCCAGTCGGAGTTTTATGGATATTTAAATTCGCTTTGCATTCGCTGCGGGATGGACTTAAAGAAATTCCCATCGATGGCGTCCTATCTTGAATATGTCCTGGCCGCTCAAGCCGTCCGCGCGGAGACGCTTTTTTCGGATCTTAAATCGGCCGAAAACGACGTTTTTGAACAGTTGGCCAAAACGCCGGAAGAAGAGCAGCTTGTCCGAGAATCAAGAAGGCTGTATCTCACCGAGAAGCTCGTTGATTTTTCTCTCACCAAAGACGAGTGGGAGGAATATAAAAAAGCAGTGCCTAGTTCCTGGTGCCAGGTCCCATCCACTACCAAGGTAGATGAAAATAAATACCAGGCGCTAGGCACCAGGAACTGCCTTTCTTCTTTCGAATCCTTTTACCAAGAAGCCGAGATCCGCGACTGTTTGATGGGGGAGAATATTTTGCGGGCCATGAACAAGGGCTCCCATAAGGTGGCCGTTCTTGTCACCGGAGGGTTTCACTCCGAGGGCCTTCAGCGATATTTTCATCAAAACGGCATCGCCACTGTCAGCTTTACACCCAAAATAACCCGTCTTGACGAGGCCAAGGGGTCCACTTATTTGAGCGTCTTCGCTCAGGAAAAAACCCCGCTTGAAAAAATGTTTATTGGGGACCGGCTTTTTTTGTCGACCCTGGCCTTTCCCAAAGAAACCCGCGTGTCGACCGGTGTTCTTTTGGCCGTGGCCGAACAGATCGGGAAAGCAAAGATCGGCACAAAGGTCGCCCTAGGGGAGTTAAGAATGAAAATTGGAAGGAGGCTTAAAACTTACCTTCCCTTAGATTGGTCTCAGGTGGCTGTCACGCCCTTAAAAGTAAACGGGGAAGGTTATGCCATCGCGACTCGCTTCAATCGCCGGAAACAGGTCGATTTCATTTCATTCAAGGGAGATTCCCTTAATGTTCGTTCCCAAGAAGGTTGGATTATTCATTGGAAAAGAATCTTAGAAAATCCCATCCTGGGAATCCTTATCGGGACGGTCTTGTTTAGTCAACCTGATATGGTTGAATGGTTCACCAAAATCCTTTACGGCCATCGCTCTTTTTTAGCTCTTTTCTTTATGGGGGGGGCCTTGGCCGTTTTTCTGAATCAGGGAAGAAGTGAAGAAGAGGCAGAGAAATCCGAGCCTCTGGCTCGCTTTCTTATTCATCCAGCCCCTTTTATTCAAGACCTTCTTGAACTTCTGGGAAAATTTGAACAATCAATGACGTCGTTCAAAAGGGTGGCCGAAACCTCCGGCGGAAGAATCCTTGAAACAATGCATACTGAAGCGCAGAGGGCTTTTCTCGCCGTAAATCAATTTCTTGAGGACTTCCGCAGAACAACCGAAAATTCAAAGCGAACCCAATCCGAGAAAAGAATATTTGAACTGATTTTTGGATTAATCCGGTTTGTTTTTCCATATTTCGGCAACTCTAGGCTCCCTCAACAAGCGAGTGAATTATTATTTTCAGAACTCGACTCAAAAGTGATTAAAAAAATTTCTCAAGACGAAACACAGCAGAAGACGAGGGCCCTCTTTAAACTCATTTCTGACAGCGGGCTTTTGCAGGAGCGTGACTCAGAAAAGTTTAAATATATACTCCGAAGAATTACAAGCGAAATGAAAAGCATTGCGCAACCTTTTAGGGCCTCCGAGGAAGATATGAGATCTAAAGATAGAAAAAATTCTTCGGACAATTTGAAGCTCTTTGAGATTTCCCGGATCATTGATGGCTATTTAGATATACAAGAGATGGCAAAACCAGGCGAAATAATCTCGGTCGATTCGATCAACGCGGCTCTGGAAATTTTTGATAATGACGACCTTGAATCTGTTGATGACCTCCTAGGGCAAACACAAAACCCAAGCCAAGACCGGCGAAAAGCGGAAATTCAGAGACTCCGTAATTTTATCAGGGAGCGTCTTATATCCAGGGGGTACCCACCCGTTAATGAAAATGGTGGGACTTATCAGATTCCTCGGAAGGTGAAATCAAAAAATCATGAGCTCGACCAAAAATCTTCTTCGATAAATAAAAAGCCCCTTAAACGTTCACCGCGGGGGAATTCACGGAAAAAACCACGGAAGGGTTTTGCCGCTCTGGAAGAAATTTGGTTTGGCGTTTTTTTGATGGTTTTGTTGGCCGGCGCGGTTTTTATATCGCATCCAAACTCCCTTCCAATTAGACAATCCTTATCTTTGATTCCATGGCATTCATGGGTCCTTCCCTTTACCTTATTTGCTTGGGTGGGGTGGGGGATGGTGTTTAATCATTCCGAAAGTCGTCGTTGGATAGTACCTTCCGAAATCGAAGAGAAATTCGTTATGGCGGACAACAGGTGCCTTCAAAATCTAAAAATAAAAAATTACGAATTGCCCTTCCTTGAATTTTGGAAGCGACATTTTTCTCCTAAAACCTCTCTGGTCGGGGTTGATTTGGGAACGGGAGACGGGGCTTTCATCAGCCGCCTAAGGGGTTACGTCCATTCGAACCTGCCCATTGATATGAAAGGAACAGAACTGGATCATGAAAGTTTCCCTGATAATAAAGCTTTTAAAAAGAAGCAGGGGCCCCACTCCATGGACTATGTTTCCGTTCAAGGGCCGTCTCCTTTTTCGGGACATTGGTGGGATTTGATACAAGACGCCGATGACTTGGTCAAACGAGACGGTTTAATTGAAATTGCCGCGATTGGCCAAATCAATATGGCCGCGGTGCGCGAGTTTTTAATTCGCGGTTATTTTGTGGCATTGATACCGGGATTTTCTCAGAAATTTTTCTTCCGGCCGCATGAGGGGGGAACCCCGGAAGTGGGGATAGTTCTTGCGAGCCGGGTCAAGTCGCCCGCGTTTCTTTATCTGGAAGATCAAGGTTTCCAAGTCGTCCCCCCGCCGGATGACGCGGCCCGCGTCATGAAATTTGTCGAATCCGCCATTTTTAAACGCGAGCACACCCTGGAAGAAGCCGCTCGGATTTTAGATGTGACGGAAGAATTCTTAGCGGAGAATTTAGAACGCCTGGCCGCCGAATATCCTCAGTCTTTCTTTTTGAGGAAAAACTATAGATACAAACAGTTTTGCGGTCTAAAAATTTGGATTAGAAAAATGGCGCCCAAAAAAAATCCAAAAGGGGGAGCGTCTTCTTGGAAAGGGATAATGGACATAAGGGTACTTCTCGTCTTGAGTTTCTCGTTGGCGGCGCTCTTTGGAGTGCTCCAAGGCTCGGCAAAAAACCGGACGGGTTCATTGGAGGAAAAAAAATCGGCCAATCAAATATTGAGATTAGCGGAGGGGCCTCTGGTAAGGGAGGTTAACAAAGCTGGGCAGAAAAATGAGGGCCCGCCTTATTCCGAGGTGAGGGCGGCGATATCCGCCGCGTTTCCTAATTTGTTTAAAAAACAAGTAGTGGAATCAATTGAGCCGGAAATTGACGAGAAGGGATTTGTAAATGATGTGATGGAATTGAGCGGTATTTCCACCAAACCAAATATCCTCTCATCGCCCGGGAAGTGGTTGAACCCTGGACTTCCTCTTCTGGCCCTTTCACAATTCGGCTTTTATTGCCCGGCTCCCGCGGAGACCATCCCCACCATGGCGGGTCTGGTGGCGGTTTCGTGGCTTATCACGTTTGCGGGATTGGGGGGTTCGATGGTGCTGGGCCGAAAAGGGGATGAGAAATCGGATAGGGTTGAAAGCCCTCTCGCTCCATCAGTAGAGAGATTAAATGGATTAGAAAGAGAATTTTGGGAGCAAGCGGAACAGTTTTTAGACCATACCATCAAGTTTGTCCGATCTCATTCTCGCAGTCCAAAGGATGGGGTATCCTATGGTTTTCATAAAGTCTTGAGCTTTTTGCTTGACTTGAAAGGTGGTGTCGATGGGGAAAAAGACGGGATTCGTCTATCCGAAAAATTCTGGATGGATATTTATAAATCCTTATTCATGATGTGGGAGTCTTTACCCCATGAACCCTTAAGGGAACAAGCCTTGTTGAATTGGGCCCATACCGTGGACACCGTCGGCCACACCTACTCTCCTGATTTGGCCGGTAAAATTCGAACCGGCGCTGTGAGCCAAAAAGATTATCCGGAAGTCGTTCAACTCATCGGCTTTCTTCTTCCCCGCATTTACCAACTCCAGGAATTTGTCAGGCATGTCCTTTCAAATGAATTTCCCCACGCGAGAAAATCAGACCTTCATTTTTTAAAGAATTTTAATCCTGTTCTCTTGGCGCTCCCGGCTTTGCTGGGGAACGATTTGGGCGAATCTCCTTTTCAAGCCACCGGGACGTTCATCTTTTTTGCTCTCGCCGTTTCATGGTTGGCGGTGTTTCCGTTTGTATTTCTCCTTGGGGGCGTCATCATGAGGGTCTTCATTCAATTTTTAAACAGGAACAGAATATTGTTCGAGATCCGGTCATTCAATTGGCTGTCCGGGAAAGGGTTCCGGCCCGGTATATGGCCCCTTTCTCTTTTCAATTTGTTTCACTTTGTTCCCCTTCTTCAGTGGGAGGGTGAGAAAGGGATGGGCCTCCGCCCTGAGGGTTATCAGCCTCCTATTTTGGAAAAGTTAGATCCCAGAAACGCCTACTTTTTAGAGGTATTGCAGGCGGCTTTTGCCCGGGCCGGCTTAGATCCCAATCGCGCGGTGAGCTACACCATGACCTTTGATTCTTGGCGGCATAATCCGGGAGATCGGAAGGATATGATTTCCCTATTTGTGGGGATGGGTTTAAGTTTTCATGAAGCTTTCAATATCGCTTATCAATTTAAATTTCCTCGACCCTCATCGACTTCAAACCGGCGAATAAAAATCGAATATTTTGGAGAGAGAGACCCTTGGGGGGCCCGGCTCTTTGACGGCCAAGGCGTTTTTCCTCCCGTTTATATCTTCCCGGGTTGGGCCTCTATTCTGATGGATATCGGAGGTACCGTTCATCCCTTTGCCCTCGAGCCCACTCAAAGTCATGTTCCCACAACCATGCATGTGATATCTCAAATGCCGGTGCCGTCCTCGGTCCGTGATGTCTTCCTAAGGGCTTGGAAGGAACACGCCGTCGTCTTGGCCGCGGAAATTTTGGATCAACACAAGGGAGAGGCGTTAAAAATTCTTTATCACGAATTTTGCCATATCGTCTTCAATCAAAAGGAATCTTCACTGAAGGAAAAGATAATAGATTCTCTTGAAAGTCAGCGTGGGAAAAATAATAAATTGAACGCTGTTTTCGATTTGGTTGAACGCGAGGGGTATAAGGAAAGGCAAATTTCCAGAGAAGTGTTGGCGCGGCTCATGTCGGGCACAGACAGGTCTGGGGCTCTTCCCACCGATGAATTTTTTTCAGGAGTGCTGCCCTCCGGAATGGGTCAGGAATTAAGAGAAGATGCGGAAAAAGTGATGCCGGATCTGGACCTTTTTTGCTCGGTTTGGGACGCTATTTCCGAGGTGCTACCTCAATCACCATTCATCCCCTTTTTGGGGCCGAGCCAGGTGGTGTCATCAAAAACCAACCCTGAATTAAAACCCGTCTTTGAAAGGCTTAAAGGGCGGTTACCCACCTTTATGATGGTTGGATACCCGCCTCTGGTGAATATTGAAGACATTCGACCCCTTCTGGAAGAGGGGAAAATCCACTTGTTCATTTGGGAGCGGCCCGAGGGTCCTCGCTTTTTTATTACGGGTTTACCGCCCATGAATTTGAAAGAAGCCGATCCCGTGAATGGAATAATAATCGACACTCGAGAATTGTTCCCGCCTTCCCGGAAACTCGGAACGGCGAGTAAAAAAGGCGGCAAAGACTTTTCTGGCCAAGAAAAACCCCAAAGCTCCAAAAAGGCTGGGGAAGATTTGGACCCGAAGAGGTTGAATGAAAATCCCGGCATGCTGGACGCCTTTTTTCTGGGCGAGATCCCACCGCTTAAAAAGATGGTGTTTGAGGAGCCGAACGTTTTGGCACCTGTTGCGACTTCATTCAACAAACAAGGATTTTCTGTTGATCCCGGTCAGGTTGATGGGCTTATGGATGAATTTGATTTTAGTCAGTCCTTCGATGGAAATCGAACAGTTGTCAAGAAAAGATTGAAATCCCGGCAAAAAAAATTAGAGAAATTGTTTGCAGCTGTTTTTAGAGAGCTCAATCGCCGGGGATTAACAAAGGAGCGGTTTGCATCCAAGTTCCTTGATTACGAGGAAGATATCACCCTCGCGCAAAGAGATTTAAGGCGGACCAAAATTGCCTTTCATATTCTGGAAACAATTGCTTATTCAAAAAGTGATTTAAAGCAGTTTTGGTTCCATTTTGAAAATTTTGTGATTTTAGTGTCTGGACCTTCCCCGGATACAGGTATTTGTTGGGAAACAGTTTCGGCTTTCCTTAAGCCTTTTAAACAAACCTTATGGGAAGTCCCTATTAGGGCGGATTGGGTGCCCCTGGGTCATGATTCGGAACACCCGGACCATGTTTTGTTATTGGTCGGCGGGCTTGTGGACACAGAGGAGTGGATCGCCGCCGATTTCGCTTCTGGGCAATTCACTGGGTATCCCAAAATATTTCTAGGTCCTCTAGAACCCTATGCTGAAAATTTATGGGCTTTCATTCAAAAAGGGAGACCCGATCACGCCAGAATATCAGGAATGGTGAGCCAGTTTTTTGGGGAATTATGTGCCACTTTGGCAGGGGCCTTCGGATTGCCGGTGGAGTTACCCGCCGGGCTTGCCTCTCTCAATGAGACTCCTCTTTCTCCTTCGGGCTACGGCGCCCGCGGCCCCAAAAATCCAAATGAAAAAGAGCCCGCCCCGAAAAAAACTCTTAAGGAGGAAATATTGGAGGCGGTAAAGGGACTGAAGACGGAAGATGAAATTCGGGATTCTATTCGGGAAAAAATTAGAAAAGATATTAATTGGGAACTCAAACTCACGCCGGAGGAGGGGATAGAAATTCTTAAAGCTCTTTTAAATCCCGAATTAGTCAAAGTACTTTTAAGCAAGGGGAAAGGGACATCTTCGTACAAAAGAATATTAAACAATGCTTTTTCCGACATGGGATTCATGATCCAGACCCTTGTTCGTCTGAAAATCATGGAATCAAGAATTGATGAAATTGCGGATCTGGTTGAGAAATTCATGTTGGAAACCATGGAATCTTCGGCGGACCCAGTCGTTGACATTGCGGTGTACGATGTCGTGGGGCCTCTCTTCTCAAAAGGATTGAGGCATGTTGAATCAGAAGCCCGAGTTTCGAAAGAAATTTTATCCAATTTCAAAATCCAGGATTCCATATTCAGAGGGTTCGAAAAGGTGTCTGATGAAAAAACGATGCATTTATTCACGGACCTATTTATTGATCTTCTTGGATTTATGCTGAATAAAAACGAGGACGGGAAATGGGATGGAAAAATCAGAACCTGGGCGCCCACAATCTCTCTCCAGTTAAAGAAATTTTTTAATGCGCGCTATTACCTTAACAATTACTATAACGGCCTCACTTTAGCCCGATTGTTTGCGGCCAATCCCACTTTCTTTAATGATCCCGGTCTTTTGGCTCTAATTGTTAAGGAATCGTTGGAGAAAATTAAGGGAGTCAATAAGGGAAGAGATGATTTTGGGGAGGATCATTGGCACAATCTCCAAGCGTTGGCCGAGGCTCTTGAAGTCCAAGGTCATTCAATTGCCATCGATATTTATTCTCCTTTCGTTGGATTTGAGCAGGACCTCCAGGATTTTGCGGTTTGGGCGGAGTTCGCTTATGCTGAAGATGACCCCCAAATTGGCCGGGAATACAAAAATCTCATGGACCGGTTTATCTCCCGGGTCCGGTTGGCGTCCCAAAATTCGAGCGAGGCCAATATTCGTCCCGGAGGGAAATGGCTGTGGTTACGGTGGTTGTTTGTCGACAAATGGGGGGTTTCGGAAAAAGTCTATGATTTTGGATTGGGGCCCCTCCTTGAAAACGGGTTGGTGGGGCTCATCTTTAAGTTTATTGTTGCTCCCAGCGCGTTGGCGCCCCTTCTTCTCGGCATTTATCCCGACTTAAACGTCTGGGCATGGTTTTTGTTCTTCTGCCTGCACGGGTTAAATTTCTTTGTGAGAAATGGGCGAGAGCGCGCGCCGCCCAATTTGATTGCGGCCGGGATCATCGGCGGAATTTGCTGGTATTTTGGTTTCTTGCCCCTCTCTATTCCGGCCTTATATGTTCATATCTCAGTTAATATTTTTCTTCCAGTTGGGGGGGGGGTGATAGCGAGGGTTTTCAAATCTCCCGCGAGTCTGGCATTATTGAAAAGGCTTTATTCCTCTACTTCTTCAATCGCTCAAAGATTTCGTTTCTCTCATTCTTTACGTAAAGCCGCTCAAGATTTGGTTGCCATGGCGGCTCTCTCGGCAGAGTTACCCAACGCCAATGCCGGCCAAGTTATTGAAAAATTTTACGACGGCCGCTCTCTTAAACTCGAAGTTCAATCCATTGACCCTAGGTTTAAAACCACTTCCATCCCATTGGGAAATTGGGCGAAGATTATTCAAGACGTTCGGTTCCCGGAAATTTTGCGTCAGCATGTCAGTAAAGAATTATCCGGCGGGACGGCTTCTTTTGAACAAGCGAAAAATTTGGTTGAGACATTGGCCGGTTTCGGTTTACCGAAAGTCGCACTGGATAAGCTGAATTTTGATTTGGCCATTCGGATTAGAAACGAAAATGATGTGGAGAAAGCCAAAAAATTAGCTGAAAAAACGCCCTTGGCTCAATCGATTATTCTTCTATTGGATCCGGCTTTAATGACAGGTCATCATGATAAAGAATTTTATCAAGGGGCGGTTTTATCCTGGAAATCTTCAATCCCGGTGGGAGTTCATGTTTATCAAAGCCATTTATTTAGTGGAAATACAATTCTTTTGAAAAATCTACCCACCAGTCTTCCTTCCGAATTCGCGAATCGGAAGAAAAAACTCTCCAATCTCCTTTTTGTTTCCTTCGATTCTCTCGGCGTGGACACGACAGGCGTGGGGACCCATTCAGAACTTCGGCTGGTTAAAGTGATGGTTTTTGATGAGATGTTGCGCGGCGTCCTTTTAACCCTCGATAAATATCTGGCTCTTCAGGAATCCATCCGCCGCGTGTCGGAAGCGCTTTTAATCTCTCGCCAAACGTAACTTGCCCGGGGACAATTCGAAATGGGGAAATTGCGGCCTTTCCATTGAAAGCCTGCTGGCAGGAATCGATATTGAAAGTTGGCAAGCTAAACCGGGATTCCCCATAGAGATTCCCGACAGAGGCTTTCGGGGCTGGAATTCGGAGAGGACAAATTAAGGCATCTGGGTTGATGAGGTTTGAATTGAAGAAGAATACGGAGTCGACGGGATTTGAACCCGCGGTCTCTGCCTTGACAGGGCAGCGTGTTAACCGGGCTACACCACGACTCCAATGACTTAGGGTCCCTGATGCTAGCAAAAAACAAACGAGGTTTGAGAATTGATGAGGCTTCGTTTGGCTGAATATTAGAGATTATTTCTTCGTCCCGGAACATCTCCAACTGATTCCTTTGTACGAAGAGATATGGACGTTATCGAACTCATTTGGATTGAACCAGAGTTCGACTTGTTCTTTAGGCAAGAACACGGTTTGCGGGGCATTGAGCCTATCGAAGACGTTCTGGAAGTTCCTCTTGAACGAGAGTTTTCGAAAATTTCCAAAATATTCGTAAAAGGGAAGTATTTTTTTGAGCGGAAGAAAATAAATTGTCCAAACAAAAGGATAGAGGAAGGCGGTAACGACACCGGCCAAAAAATAAAGCAACCCTTTCGGCAATTTCAATAATAAAATCCGTTTCAAGGGCTCGACAACAGCTTGATTGAGAAAATTCCCTTTATCTGAAACGCCCCAAATGATCAATGTCCCGCCTTTAATGACCAACCTTTTCAAGTTGTTGAATGTGCGGTCAGGATCATCAGTGTGATTAATGACGCCAACACAAAACGCCACATCAACCGGGGGGTCAATCTTCACCTCGGCAAGATCTCCTTCTATGATTGTGACGTTCGGCAAATCTTTGGTGTATTCTTTCGCAATGGCGGCGGTGTTCAAATCGACGCCAATCACCTCTTTAGCATACGGCGCCACCATGCGCGAATGATGTCCCGGGCCACAACCGGCATCAAGCACGCGTTTGCCTTTGAAATCTTCCAGCTTGAGGGGATATATCCATTCCTCAAAGAGAAAAGAGGAATCGTCCTTTAATTTTGACCATTCGTAGGTCCAATCGTATTGTTTTTGTTGCATTTTCCTCCCAATTGAATCCCCTGAACGCTTTACGTTTTATAATAAATT
>JAKLIS010000200.1 GCA_022709485.1 Elusimicrobiota bacterium
CCGCCACCTTGATTTTGATTCCACCGGCGCCGGCAGACATTGTTCTTTCAACGGCTCTTTTCATGGCCCGTCGAAAAGCGATTTGTTTTTCAAGTTGAAACGCAACCGCTTCTGACACAAGCTGAGCGTCCAATTCCGGCCTTTTAACTTCAATCACATTCACAGCCACTTCAAACCGCGTCATTTCCTGCAAAACTTTTCGGAGCTCTTCGATATCGGCCCCTCTTTTTCCAATCACCACGCCGGGACGGGCGGTATGGAGGTTTACTCTAATATATTTTCCGGTTCTTTCAATGACCACTTTCGAAAGGGCCGCCAATTTATAACGTTCTCTCAAGAATTTTCGAATCTGAAAATCTTCTTCGATCAAATCGGGCATTTCCCGGGGGCTAAACCATCGAGAATCCCAGTCCTGGATGTACCCCAGTCTTAATGCTTTTGGCGAAATTTTTTGTCCCACGCTTCCTCCCGTTTCAATAATTCAAATTGACGAACCGTCTGTGCGGTCCTTACTTCTTGTTCCCTTTAAATTCGTCCGTCACCACGATGGTGACATGGCACGTCTTTCGTTTTACTATTCCCCGGCCGCCCATGGCCATGGGCATCACCCGCTTTAAAACGGGCCCGCTATCCACCCACGCCTGTTTCACCATGGCCTTGTGGGGGTCAGCAACATTCAAATTCGAATAAGCGCTCTTTAATGTTTTGAAAACCAACAGCGCCGCTGCCCTCGGAACAGTGGGCAATACTCCATAAGCGTTGGCCACGGTCTTTCCGCGAATCAAACCAAGGACCTGCCCCACTTTTCGTGGAGAATATCGGGCGTATTTTGCTTTTGCGATCGATTCCATAATTTTTCCTTATTATTTTTCTCCCTCCCCGAGTCTCACAGCGGGGAGGGCTGGGGTGGGGAATTCCCCTCCCCCTACCCCCTCCATTGATGAAACATGGAGGGGTAACTCTTATGTCAGCGAGGTCGCTTCTTTGGTATGAGCCTGGCCATGTCCTTTGAAATACCGGGTGGGAGCAAACTCTCCCAACTTGTGGCCAACCATTTGCTCAGAAACGTAAACCTCAATAAATTTTTTGCCGTTATGAACTTGGAATTTCATTTCGACGAAATCGGGAATAATCGTGCACGCTCGGGACCATGTCTTAATGGGATAATGGCTCCCTTCGGCTTTGGCTTTCTTGACTTTTTCCAAAAGCCTCTCGTCTATAAAAGGTCCTTTCTTAGTTGAGCGACTCATTAATTCCTCCTGTTTCCTTTTTCAAATCTAACTTATATCGTCGAGGCCAAAGCCGTCTTAGCCCTTCGATCTCGAATAATCATCCAATTGGTTTTGTGGCGCGTCCGGGTCTTGAATCCTTTGGCCTTCTGGTTCCATGGAGAGCGGGGATGGTTATTCCCTTTGGACTTACCGCGTCCCCCTCCATGCGGGTGGTCCACCGCGTTCATTGCCGTTCCTCGCACAGTGGGCCGAATCCTCATCCGGCGAGACCTTCCGGCATTTCCAAGCGATACGTTTTCATGTTCAATATTTCCCACCTGGCCGATAGTGGCCATACACTGCGCCGGGACCAGCCGGATTTCCCCGGAATTTAAGCGCACATGACAAAAATCTTTTTCCTTCGCCAAAAGTTGCGCGGAGGTGCCAGCGGACCGAATCATTTGAGCCCCTTTCCCCGGAATGAGTTCAATGTTGTGAATCACGGTCCCTTCAGGCATACTGGCCAAAGGCATGGCGTTCCCCGCTTTTACTTCGGCATTCGGACCGGACATCACAATATCTCCCAGCTTCATTCCTTCCACATGGAGAATGTATCGTTTATCGCCGTTGGCGTAATGGATAAGGGCCAAACGGGCCGTCCTATTCGGGTCGTATTCAAACGCCGCGACCTTTCCCGGAATTCCGAAATTCTGCCGCTTAAAATCAACCAGCCGATATTGGCGCGCGTGTCCGCCGCCGATATGGCGTACCATAATCATGCCAGTGTTGTTGCGTCCGCCCGACTTGGTTAATGGGCGTAATAGCCTTTTCTCCGGCCTTTTTTTGGAGAGCCAGGAAAAATCTTCCACGCTCATGGAACGTCTCGACGGGGTATATGGTTTATAAATCTTAAGTGCCATAATTTTTTCCTTTTAAATCGGCTTAAACCGTTTCCTCTAAATTAATTTTCTGGCCTTCTTTCAGACGGATAATGGCCTTCTTGGTGTCAGCCTTATAACCGCCGATAGGACCGAACCGGCGGCGAAATTTTCCGACAATATTGACAGTCCGAACGGCTAAAACATCAACTTGGTATTTTTCCTCCACAGCTTCCCGAATCTGATGCTTATTGGCGGAGGGATCCACTTCAAAAACATACTGGTTCATTTCCCTTAAGCGGGTGGATCTTTCCGTCACAATGGGTCGCCTTAAAATTTGCATATCGGGGCTCATGATTAATTCTCCTTCACAACCCTGACGCGTGATTCAAGCAGCTTCAGGGCAGCGGGCGTTAAAAAAACTTTTCGAGCCCGTAAACAGTCGTAAGTGTTGAGGGACTCGGCGTCCCGCAAATGTACATTGGAAATATTTCGTCCCGCACGAACCAATTTTGGCTCCAATTTTTCAACGACGAAAAGAGAATCCGACGGCGCCTGCCATTTCCCATAAACGGAAGCCATTAATTTGGTCTTAGGCTCTTTCAAATCAATCGGCTCCACAATCTGAACGCGCGAATCATCAAGGAGCTTCTTAAAGGCCATTTTGAAGGCCAACTGTTTTTTCTTTTTGGGCAAATCTTGTCTGTAATCTCTGGGTTTTGGGCCGAAAATGACTCCGCCTTTTCTCCAAAGCGGGCTTCGAGTCGACCCCGAACGGGCGCGGCCTGTCCCTTTTTGTTTCCAAGGCTTAATGCCGCCGCCGGATACTTCCGCCCTGGTTTTAGTTGAATGAGTGCCGGACCGCTGGTTTGCCAAATATGCCGTGACGACTTCATGAAGCAAAGCCGGTGAACCTTTAATTGATTCAAAGGCTTCGGACAATTTCACAGATCCCGCTTTTTCACCTTTATTATTAAGAATTTGAAGTTCCATTGTTTTACTCACCTAAAAATTATTTTTTACCTTTTTTCTTTTCCGCCGGGCGATTCACCACTCGAATTGTCTTGGAAGTCGGCTTAATCACGACAAATCCGCCATTCGGACCGGGAACCGATCCCCTCAAAAGAATGAGGTTTTTCGTGGTATCGATATCCACGACAGACACTTTCGTCAATGTGTGCCAAACATTCCCCTTGTGACCAGGTTTTTTTGTGCCTGGCCAAAGGTGCTGCGGGCCTTGCGCCCCGCTTGTGCCTGGCCGGTTCCGATACTCTCCATGTCCATGACTGTGAGGAAGCCCGCCAAATCCATATCTTTTAACAACACCAGTAAATCCACGGCCTTTCGTCGTGGCGGAAACTTGTACCCAATCCCCTTTGGCGAATACATTCACCGGGACTTTCTGCCCCACTTTAAAGGGAGCCGCGTCATTGACGCGAAATTCATACAAATACCGGCGAAGCGGCAATTTGTTTTTGGCCAAGTGACCCACTTGCGCTTTCGTTAGTTTATCCTCAGGGCAATCCACATACCCAATCTGGACAGCGGCATAACCGTTTTTTTCTTTGGTTTTGATGTCGGTCACAAGCGCGCCTTCCGAGTGAATAACGGAGACAGGAATCATTCTATTGTCTTCGGTAAAAACGCGCGTCATTCCGATTTTTCGTCCAACAATGCCCTTAAGAGGGGCGGTTTCAACAACAACGGCCTCTTTGGAT
>JAKLIS010000201.1 GCA_022709485.1 Elusimicrobiota bacterium
TTATGCAGCACGAATTCTTTAGCGGGATTTCTATTCACCCCTTGACGGGGGACTCCTAATGGGTGACCCCTTCTTCCCCTTGACCCCTTCCCTCCTTCCGGAACTCCAAGGCCTTTCGTTTTGTTACAATTGGCATGGTCATCGAATTCAGCCAAAAAATTTATGGAAAAAACAGCCGAAAACACCAAAAAAGAGTTTCAAGACCTGGCGTTCCCCTATATGAACGAACTTTATTCCGCCGCCCTTAGGATGACACGCAACCCCGCCGATGCCGACGATATGGTGGCGGAGACCTTTGCCCGAGCCTGGAAAAGCTTTCATCAATTTGAACGGGGAACCAACATGCGGGCTTGGCTATACCGAATTTTGACCAACACTTTTATTAATGAGTATCGCAAAAAAACACGGCATGGTTCATCGGTTGATTTGGATCAATATGAAAACCCTGATATGTTTTATATGTACCACAAAATCGCGGAAACCAACCAAGATAGAGAACAGGATCCAGCCAAGGCCGTTGTTTCTAAATTTGTGGAAGAAGACATTATGAAAGCCATCCATAGCTTGCCTGATGGGTACCGGGAAGCGGTCATTTTGGCCGATTTGCAGGGCCTTTCTTACGATGAAATTGCGAAGACGCTGAATGTGGCGGTTGGAACAGTCAGATCTCGGTTGAATCGGGGGCGCTCGCAGCTTCAAAAGACTCTTTGGGAAGAGGCGGTCCGGTCCGGATATATCACGGACAAGGCCATGAATCCCATGAAACGATGGTCCACCAAGCTTTTTAAATCCTTGCGAGGAAAAAATTAATGATTGATTGCAACCAGGCGGCCAAAAGACTCTTGGAATTTTTAGACAAAGAACTGAACCCCGATGAACTTCAAAAGATGGAACATCACTTGGAAGAATGCCGGGCCTGCTTCGACCATTTAGAATTTGAACGATTGCTTCGGACCCATCTGCAGAAAAAAACCGAACACCTTTGCCCTGAAAAAGTTAAAACGCGAATTGAAAAACTGTTGGCGGATTTTTAGGCGAAAATCAGGGTCTTGCCCGGTTTAGACGGGCGGTTGACTACCGTTTGTTGTAGTAAACTTTCCTTTCTTTAATCGTTTCATTCCCCATGACGTCCCTTGCCACGATTCGAATGACGTTCATTCCGTCGTGTAGTGTCACGAATTTACTGAAGCGCCCGGTCGCCGAAATAAATATCACTTCATCGTTGACAGAAATATAGGCGGCACCTTCCACGGTTCCTATCACATCACAGTAGTATTCCTCTCCTTCGAAATGCGCGCCGTCTTCGGGCGTCAGGTTATTAATGAGCGGCGGAACGTTGTCTTTTATGATTTGGGTCGGAGAGGAAAAACTTCCTCTTGCCCCCAAGGCGTCAATGAAAGCCACCCGCATAAAATAGGTCCCGTCCGGGATGGCCTTTTTCTTTATATCGAAAACCTTTCCTGTCGGTTGAATGTCTTCAAATATCACCTTCTCAAATTTTTCGTTGGCGGCGAGCTGAACATGATAATTGGCCAATATTTTTTCTGAAACCACCGCTTTGGCTTTCCCTTGTTTCCGGGTCGGATCGTCGTTGATTTGAGGAGCCGATAGACTCCTTGCTCCCTGCCCATTTTGGGATCGAGGCGCTGTGGGGGCTTCCGATGTCAATTCCGCCGGATTAAAATCCGGGAAACTGGGAAGCGGTTTTGGAACATCCGGAGTGGAAAATTTCTTAACCTCCGTTCCGTATCCTTCCGGCACCGTGACCGTTTTCCCCTTGGCGGTGACATCCACTTTACCTTTGTACACAAACACCACCTCGGTGTTGTCTTCCCGAACGCGGGCTTGGTAATCGGAGTAGGAGCCTTTGGGCCTAATGACGGTTCCCTGTGGCAGGATGACCTTGGCTTTAGACGCCCGGATATCCCCTTCCAGCAATTGAATTTCTTGAAGAATTTTTTCGGGTTTGAGAATCACATATGAATTCTCATTGATTTGCACTATTTCTTTCGATGGAAATTTAACTTGCGCTTGGCCGCCTTTCAAGGTTCTTAAACTGTCCTCATAATTAAGCGTCATATTCGGTTTGGCGGATTTCCAGTCAGACCCATTTTTAGGTTTCACTTTCACCTCCGGCACTAGCCGGATGAGTTCGGCATTGCGAAATTCTTCTTTAATGAGTTGAATGGGGACTTTAATTTTGGTTCCGGGAAGGGCTAGAGTCGGATCGGCGGTGGGGAGCTCATTGTAGTTCACGATCTCATTCCATCTTTTTGGGTCTTTGAGGTATTTATTGGCAATGCTCCAAAGAGTGTCTCCCGGCTGAACCACAATTTCTTGAAGGATTTCCCTCGCCCAAGAAAAATTCGGCCGATGGGCCAAAAACAACATGAAGAGAATCCAAAGGATCTTTTTCACGCGGCTTTGACCTCCCCGTGTATTTTTTGATCCCGCGGAATGATGAAAATAAACTCCGCTCCTTTGCCCAGGGTGGATTCCACCCAGATTTTACCCCCATGAGCCTCCGCGATGCGTTTACAAATGGTGAGCCCGAGCCCCGCGCCCCCTTTGTAATTTCCTTCCACCTGGCGGAATTTGTCAAAAATTTTATCTAGATAATCCGGCGGAATTCCTTCGCCGGTGTCGTGGACGGAGCAAACCACTTTGTCCTGGCCGTTATTTATCCGAATTTGAATAGCTCCTTCGTCGGGAGTAAATTTACAGGCGTTTCCGATGAGATTTGTAAATATACGCTCCATGAGGCTCGCGTCGGCCGTAATGGGGGTCCATGGAAGTCCCGCCAGTTCCACCGACAATTTAATCCTGTTATCTCTGGCTTGGGGCAGGAATAAATCAATGGTCCGTTTGGCAATTTCCTCCAAATTACAATCCTCCAAATGAAGTTTGAGTTTTCCGGCCTCGAGGCGCGCCAGATCCAAAATGTCATTGACCATATTGAGGAGGCGAAGGGACGCTTTGTCCATGGTGTCGCACATTTTGAGCTGAAGCTCGCTTAAATTCCCCGTTTGTCCCGATTGGAAAAGCCGAATAAACCCGCGAATGGCCGTTAAAGGATTTCTCAAATCATGTGTGATGGAGTGGAGAAATTCTTCTTTCATGGAATCCAATTCTTTTTCAAGCGTGATGTCGTGGAGAACGGACACGATGCCCAGAGTTTCATTTTTCGCCGGAGTTTTGACTTCTTCGGAATGAACGAGGAAAAATGCTTCCTTGTTTTTTAAAGGGATTTTGACCTCAAGAGTTTTCCGGACATCGGGTTTCGTGAGAATCTCCATAAAGGCCGTTTTGAGTTCGGCCTGGAAAAGATACTTCCATAAGGGTTCTCCCAGAATGGACGTCTCCGTCGGAATGCCTAAAATCTCTTTGGCATTATGATTGGCCAACTGAATTTTTCCCTGGTAATCGGTCATGACCAATCCGTCTTCAATGGAAAAAATGATGGCTTCCGTTTTTTTCTGCTCAATAATGAGCTTTTCGACTTGTAATTCAGCGTAGCCTCTCAATTTTTCGAGCATTTTATTGAAGGTGTTTGCCAGGTCAGCTATTTCATCCTCCGATCTTATCTTTATGAGATTAGGGAATTTTCCCGATGCCAAATCGACATTTTGGGCCACTTTGGTGATAGATAAGAGCGGTGTGACCAGGGATTTGGCCAACACCACCGCGGCCAGTACGGCCAAGAGAATGGTAATGAGGATGATGAAAAAAGCCAGCCGCTTTCCCCGACTGCTGTCCGCATAGGCTTCTGCCCGGGGTTGCTGGGTGATGATGGCACCGCCT
>JAKLIS010000202.1 GCA_022709485.1 Elusimicrobiota bacterium
TGAGGCGGGGCCCGTATATCCGGCGGAACTTGTCCCAGATATTGAGCGGGGGTGGACGGCTCACCTTCAGAAACTTGGCTTTCTTTGTCGGGAACGGCCCTCGGTGCAACGCTCGGCTGAACGGAAGGAGAGGATTGTTTTGTTAGGCTTCCCCCCTTGGATGGAGAAACCAAACCAGCACCGCTCTTTTTTGGGGCAGATTTTTGTCTAAGGAAAATGGAATAGAGGGCATGAGCCGACATCTCCAGATTTTCAAGCGCAGTTTTGACTAAAAGGTTTTCCTCTAAATATGATTGATTCTCCGGGAATTTTTTAATTTCCCGAATCAACAATACGACTGCTTTAAGGCGATTTAAGTCAAAGTTCCTTTCTGTAAGAGTTTTCCCTAAACCGACTGAATCCTTGAGATCGCCCTTTTGAATTTCTTGATAAATGACTTTCCGACTATCCGAGAAAACTTTTTTGGCCCTGGTTAAATTCAAAGCTTCTTTTAATTCTTCACGACCTGCTTTTTTATCATTGGGGTCCCTCAGCACTTCCTCGATAATCTCAGAAAACCCGTCCTGAAATTCTTCATCCTCTCCTTTATCTTCCGCGATGGAAAGCTGCCACTCCGGCTTCACGAACCGGTTCCAAACCGCGTGCCCAAAAATTGTGAGCGCTAAAGATCCAAGACCCGCGAAAATTCCGCTCCAGCCTCCGTTCCAAAGGGAGACCACAAGAGATTGGTTGGGAATAATCCATCCTCCCATCCACAAAATTCCCGCGGTGAAAGAAAGAATCAGAACCGCGCCGAAAAGGCGGCCCAAAATCTTTTCTTTAGACAAGACGCCATCTATTTTATTGTCATGTTGAAGGAGAACAAAAAGGGCCGCCCCCAAAACAATGGCGGCGATTCTAAAGATCACCGTTCCCGGAAATATCCAATCAAGCGCGACTGAATAAAGAGGAAAATAAAATTCATAAATAGGCGGATGGTTTCGAATCCAGGTCCAGATAGATCTTATTCGACCATTCAATGAGGAAGACGTTTTGGCCGGATGAATGTAGATAACCCCGTCAGGAGAGGCGATAATATTTTTTGATTGAATAATCCGGTCAATTCCAATTTGGGGACCTGATTGGAATGAAAAAACGTCCGGACCTTTCTGCTGTACCAATTCCACCTCGGATTCCGCGGGAATAGTTAATCCCCTTTCCTGATACAAGTCGGTGTTTATAATTTGATGGGCATATTCAACCGGCCGGGCTGTTTCATCTCCGCTGGCCAACAACTGTTCCGCCGGAGCCAAAAATAATTTTTCACCCGCAAACAATTTATCAAGCGGAGTTTTTTCCCGGGTAAAAATAGAAAGATATTCCGCGCCGGTTTCCCCTTCTAATTTTGTGATGCGGGGCTGCCACACGGCATAAGAAAGCTTTCTCTCTTTGATGAGGCTTGTAATTCCGGGGGTATGGAATCCGCCCGCGAGCAAAACAATCAGGGATTTTTCTTTTTCTGGATTGCCCATTTGAGCGGCCAGATTTTCAACGATGTTATGACTGCGCGCTTCGGCATATCGGTAAAAATTCTCTAATGGGTTAAGGGGTAGGAATCCCAGCCAAGTCCCGTGTTTTCTTTTCAATTCCTCATATTCTTTCCAATCTGACGGAGTGAGGCTAAATTCCGTCAACTTTTCCGCCAATTGAAGATATTTTGATTTTTCAAGGATGGTTAAATCTTCTTCCGACCGACACACGCTTTTCTCCACGGAAATTTCCAATTCCCGTAACACGCTAATGAGCTTTTCCGAATCAATCGCCCCGGCCAGCAAAACATATTGGACGTACCTATTAAATGCCGGAAACTTTGCCAGAGAGATCTGCTTTTTTTCCAGGAGATTTTTAATAACCCCGTAATAATCAGAAAAAGAAACTTCTCCGGTCTTTAAGCTTAAAGAAAGAGCCGCCAAATTATTTATTTCATCCTCTTGAAGACGAACCACCAAATCGTGCAGAACAAGGGCTCTCTCTGTTTCAATCCGATTAAAATCCAAATTCTTTTCCAGGTCATAGGCGGTTAAAAATTGTTCTAAAGCCAAATCAAACTGGATGGGATCCAATGCGGAATCAGCCGCTCTATTTTTTGATTGGGAGCGCAGAACCCATTTCTGAAGGTGTTTCAGATACGGCCCAAATCCCATTTCCCCTTTTTCAAAAGCCGTTCGAAACGCGTCAAATTGGCGAGCTTCGGGATTTAAGTTCCGTTTAAGGAGTTCAAGCTCCGACCTCAATTTTTGCAGTTCTTTCTGGACGCCGCTTTTTAGGTGGCGGCTGGATTTGTACGCCTCCACGTTTTGGGAATAATTCATCCGATCGTCCACTCCGACAATATTTATTTTCCCAAGCGGCAATGTGAGGCCGGCCAGGCTCGGCGCCGCTATTTTTTTCTGCTCAAAGAGAAATCTCCGGACTTTGGTCGAAATGACGGGATCAGAAAAAGCTTTAAAAGGTTTAAAGTTGAACGGCCCAAAAGCCCCTTCGACACCCACCGTCAAATCGGCGCCGCGACTTCCAAGATCCTCTAAGAGTCCCGCGATATTTTCCTGCGCTTCGAGATTCAAGTGGATATCTTGGACCAACAATACGAGGGGGGCCTTAATGTTGGGAGAGAGATACGCTTGTTTAATGGATCCGAATTTGAGCGGCAAGGATTGGATTCGGGGGTCCTGGGCCAGAGCTCCCAGAAGCGGAAATTTGGAGGCTGCCCGGCCACCCGCCAATTTCATCAAACCATTTGAATGGACTGGCACAGAGAGGAGGGGATTAGCATTAGAGGCTTGAGCGAAGCGGTATTTATCAGTCGATTGGCCATCGGCCTGTTCAATTTTGGATTTTCTCTCCCGCCAAAATTGGGATTCAGGCGCGTATGCCCAAAGAACATTGGTAAAAAAGAAAAGAAGGGTTAAAACGGTAGATGTGATTTTTAAATAGGGCGCCCGTTGACAGGCGGAGAACACTTTCCCCAATCTATTCTCATGCCACCCATCTGTCCTCGCTCGTTCCCTCTTCCGAAAGGCCGACGGCTTTGCTCCGATTTCGCCCCGAGTTTGCGAGAGGGCCTCAGTCGTCAGGGAATGCGGGAAAAAGTTTTGATGTTCCTTCTTATTCCGCATAGACGCCCCTTTTTAACTCACTTAAGTGTAGGGGAATTGAGGTTAAGATTGCCTTAAGAAAATGTTAAGAAACTGTAAACAGGGGGGGCACAAAAATAGATTGATTTTATGGGGTGATTTTGTCGATTGGGCTTAAAAAGGGCTGATTTTGAGGATTTTTAAAATTTAATGCGAGATTTTGTCTTTCGAGATGATTTTCAGAAGCAAATCTATTCTTTGGGCCGTCTCATTGAGCCCAATCACGATTTCCTTCCAAAATGATTTCCACTCCATTTTTTAAGACCACAAATTCGGGCGGGTTGTCATACTGGCGGCGGGAAAATGTCGGGGAGCGGCCGCGGCCGTTAACCTTAATTCGTGAGCCGGCCACTTTTCCCTTTTTGACCAAATAACTATAGATGTCCCAGCCCAGACGGCTGCTTAAATTCCGGTCTGCGTCCCAAGTTTTTTTCTGCCGGCAATACCCCGTGATTTGGACAGGTATCTCGGAATAGGTATTGAGAAGAATTGCCGCTTCTTTTAGATAGTCCTCGGCGTCGGTTTTAAAGACTGGTTTTCCTTTTTTCATTTCGTAAATTTTGTCAAACGGAAGTTGTAGAACCATTCCCATTCCCGTGACGAATAGATGGGGGCGCACA
>JAKLIS010000203.1 GCA_022709485.1 Elusimicrobiota bacterium
TCTCTTCCTCCCAATGAAAGGACTTGGACAATTGAGGCCTGTTCGGAGGATTTATCCAACGTGAAATCGATATTCAACGCTTTTTGTTCAGCATTTTCGTCGTTCAAGTCCCGGGTCGGCACATCCCCCTCAAACCACCGAATGTGGCTGGCGGCATTCTCGCGGCCCAAAAAATAGGACACAGGATTAAAAATGCCCGGATTCGACGCGATAAGCCATGAATCCTCCAACATATTGGCGGAATCTTCCTGCTTCAAGCCTTCCATGGAATCAATAAGAGCCGATCCCCATAGATTGGGATTATGGACGGATCGGGCCATTTCCATTTGAAAATTTGAAGTGACCGGCAAATTCCACCATTTTAGGCCTTCAATGTTCGTGTCTCCCTCGGTTACCAGAAGCCTTGAGGGAGCCGACCGGACATCGGGAGGGGCGGTTGGTTTGGAAGCGAAATTGGTGATGGCCGTTGATCCCACGGACCATTTCTGAAATTGAAGACCTTTAACTTCTTGTTTGTCAAAAATATCATAGGTGGCGCGTGCGCCTACCAGCGTTTCTCCTAATTGGCCTCCGAACGGTGAAAATTCATACGTCACTTCAATCACAGATGATTCCCGAATCAAGTCTTCATTGAAGAAAGACAAGATGCCCAGGTCATAATCTAAGTAATAGTCCAAATCCCGGGATAGTTTTCTTCCATTGACCTCCACCGTCTCCGATTGAAGAACGATATTGGAGCTCAACTGGAAAGTTCTCTTAATGGCTTGATATTCAATAAAGAAAACCACGTTTTGGGCGACGCTTTGAGACACGTTGGGTTCATAGATTCCCGGAAAGGGCAGAGAATTGGCCAGTTGAAATATGCCGTTTTCAAAGTCCATGGTGATGTTGTCCGGATATATTTGCGGAGGCGAGAGGGTATTTCCGATGTCGGTCTGTTGGTCTTTGTCTTGAAGTTTGAGGGTAAAATTCCCCAACCCGTTGTCATACACGATTTTCCTCGCGCCGACGGAATAAAAGCGTTTGATTTCTTGGCTCACTTCAGGGGCTTCAGGCGTTTTATCTTTGATTAGAACCGCGACATCATCTGCCGATGTGACCTCCGTAATTCGGCGCCCGTCATACATGGAGAAATCAATGGCGATGCGTTCGCTTTCGGAACGTTGGCTGGTAAAGGTGATGATTCCTTTAATGCGGTCGATGGAGTAATCCACGCCGGCGTAAAGTTGGCGCATTTGAATTATCGTTGTGGTGGCGGTGTCGGTGGGAGAACTCACGGCATACCATGTGGACAGGGGGTTCAAATTGTCTTCAATATAAACGATTTCCGGAACATTGCTTAACGGAAGCATTTTTGCCGGGAGGAGAAGCTTAATTCCCCCTGCCGAAGCCGCCGAGGAAAATGTGAGGTCATAATATTTTCGGCGAAGATATTCCGTGTCTTTGACGAATTTCTGAACGCGTTCCGTGGTTCCGGTAAATCTTTTGGTTTCCGTGTTTCCCTTGGTGCGGGAACCGATGGCTTGGAATCCGGCGCGTTTATATTTGAGTTTGGTGCTGATCCCAAACAGCTGCTTGTTGTAGTTCACAAATTGGGTTTCGGGTAAACGCAACACGATGTCTCCAAACGCCGCTTCCTGCACCACTTCATCCGGATCTCCGGTATACACAACGGAAAAGTCACGGACATTTTCTTTGGTGTCGTCAAAGTTGACATTGATGGTGGTTTTCCGGGCCACCGTTCCTTGGATGCGCGCCTGCAACTCTTGTTCCAGATTAAACGACTGAGTGTCCTGGGCGGTCCCCAGTTCATTGGCGCGTTCGGCGGTGATATGTTTGTTTTCGATATCTAAACGGATGATTTTTCGCCCCGTGATAGAGAGGGATGATTCGTAGGGAAGTTCAAACGATATTTGGCCTTGGGGCGGTTTGGGTTGTTCCGCAGCGGGTGTGGAAACGACGACTTCCTCGTATTGCTCGCCGGGCTCTCTTCCGTCCTCGACTGTGTTTCTCATTTCATTCCAGTCTCTTTGATCGAAATGGAAAGGGGTTAGCGCATTGGGGCCTGATTTTTCGGGGGAAGAAATTTTGGGCCCCAATTCGTATGGTCCGAGGGTGGTTTCATCATTCCCGGTATCAGAGGCAGGGTCTTGCGCGAGGGATAAAGAGGTGAAAAAAAAGAAAACAAGAATAGGGAAAAATCCGATTGTGAAAGCCGTTTTGGAATAAAAAAAAGCTTTGATTTTTAGCAACAATTGTTTCACCTGGCCTGTTCCGAGGCTATCATCAAAACATTGTATTTTCAAGGCGATTTGATTTTTTGGCGTTTAATAGATCATTTACTACAATCCTGATAATGACTTTAACCCTCTATTTTCTCAGACAGTTTATTCCCCCCTTTATTTTGGGCGTTTTTATTTTTCTGTCTGTTTTTGTTCTAGACAAGTTATTCAATCTCATCGACTTATTCTTTAATAAAGGGGTCCCTTTCCTCGTTGTCGCTCAAATTTTCGCTCTGTTTCTTCCCACGATTTTCCCTTTGATTGTCCCCATGGCCATTCTTCTCTCCTGTTTTGTCACTTTTGGGCGAATTTCCGAGGAAAATGAATTGACGGCCGTCCGGGCCGGCGGAATCCCGGTTTATAAAGTCTTTTGGCTGCCGCTTTTTTTCACGTTCATCTTGAGTCTTTCTCTTATTCCCTTCAATACGGATTTCGCACCTCGCGCCAATCAGATTTTTCGGACGATTCTTCAAACAATCGTCGATAGGGATCCTCTCATTCATGTTGAGCCGCGTAAATTTTTCTCTGTGAAAAACTTAAAGATTTTTGCCGATTCCGTCGATTCAAGTAAAAAGACATTAAGGAACGTTTTTGTGTTTCAGGGTTCTGAAGAAAGTCGGCCGCTGGATCGTTTTTTCGCTCGAGAAGGGATCATTGAATCGGATGAAAACAATTTTCAACTGACGTTAAAACAGGGGCAAGTTCAACGATATGATTTGAAGCGTCCCTGGGTTCTTATTCATACCACCTTTGGGATCTACACCATAAAGGTGCCTCTCAATATTGAAAAAGATTCTCAAAGCGTTCGATTCAGGAATATTTCATCAAAGGAGCTATCTAAAAAAATTAGAGAGTTCAAAGCCCAGCGGCTTCCGACGGCGCCCATTGAAGCGGAAAACAGTCTCAGATACGCCATCGCCTTCGCGCCGTTCGCGTTGGCCTTGGTGGGAATCCCCTTGGCTTTGAGTTTTAAAAAAGGCGGCAAAGCGTTTGGTTTAGGGGTGACGTTTCTCATTGTGTTGATTTATTACCTTTTGCTTGTCACGGGGCTCACCCTGGCTGAAAAAGGCATTTTGCCACCGGACCCCGCTCTCTGGATTGCGAACGGCGTTTCCATAGCATTTGGAATATTTTTCACCAATAAGGTCTTCAAAAAATAATATGTGGACAATTCTTTCGCGATATATTCTTCGGAAATTCCTGGTTCCTTTTTCCGCGTCTTTCGGATCTCTCTGTCTTATCATTATGTTCGTTCAATTTGTGGAGCGTCTCGATCGGTTTTTGGCTGACGGGGTGAATGTCGGACACGTCGCCGGCTATCTTTTGAGTTCTCTCCCTTTTCAAGCGGTCAACATGCTTCCGGTGGCGACCCTTATGGCCACTCTTTTTGTGATCGGAAATCTGATGCGGACGAAAGAATTTGTGGCGGGACTGGCCGGCGGAATCGCGCCGGAGAAAATATTGGCCGGAATTTTATTGGCGGGCGGGGTCATCTCCCTTTTCG
>JAKLIS010000204.1 GCA_022709485.1 Elusimicrobiota bacterium
CAAATTTTCCAAAAAAGCGCGCAGTGAGGGATTCCTATCATTACAAGAGGAATTAAAGTCGACACGAGATGACTTTCTTAAAAGGGGCGTTCAACTCGTGGTCGATGGCGCCGATAAAGAGTTTACCCAGAACATGATGGAAACGGAGATTGGCTTTATTAGAGAACGCCACAAAATCGGGCAGGAAATCTTTAACTCCTTGGGAACCTATTCTCCGGCCTTCGGCATCATTGGAACCATCCTCGGAATGATTCTCATGATGACCACGTTGGATGACGTCGCCCAAGTGCCGCGCCGGATGGCGCTCGCTTTGGCGGCGGCTTTTTTCGGTTTGGGTTCAGGCTATCTCATTTTTTTGCCGATGGCGGGAAAACTCCGCCGGCGATCGGAAGAAGAATTATTAATAAAAGAAATCATCATACGGGGCGTGCTCCTTTTACAAACAGGGGTCGCGCCAAGCCAAATGGAATCCAACTTAAAAGCCTATTTAGATCCCGCCACACGTAGCCTCATACGCACCAGCGTCGGAAAAGAAGGGTAACCTTATGCCATTAAAACCCCGGGATGTCATCGATGCCCATGACCCGCGGGTTGCTCAAATTGGCCATCCCGCGCCACCCTGGATGGTCAACTACGCGGACCTCATGACAGAATTGGTGTGTTTCTACCTAATTATGTACGCGCTTTCGTCCGCCCTGTCAAAGCCCATTCAGGAAGCCAAGAAAGCCGTGGAGGAAACCCTGAAAAATGAAGAGGTGGCGGGAGAGGTTAAAATCACCAAAGATGGGTTGGTCATATCTCTTCAAGAACAGGGAACCAATGTTTTCTTTGAGTCGGGTTCGGCGGATTTGACGGATCAAATGGTTCGTATCATGGGTAGTCTGGCCCCCACCTTCCAGAAATTGTCGGGAAAAAGGCATGAAATGATTGTGGAAGGCCATACCGACGACGTCCCCATCAGCACCTCTAGATTTTCTTCAAATTGGGAACTTTCCACCGCCCGCGCCACCAATGTGGTGATGTTTTTGATTAGAAGCCAAGGATACCCGCCCGATTTAATTGGAGCCGTGGGCTATGGCGAGTTCCGGAACCTCCCTCGGGGTCCAGATGAAGACCTTGTGGCCTGGCGTCAAAAAAACCGCCGGGTGGTATTTATCGTGAAAAACCCGCGACCTGTCGACAAAGAAGAAGAACCAGCCGAAGAATAACTTCCAAAACGGTTGACGCTGTGCGCTTGTCCCCTCACCCCGACCCTCTCCCAGAGGGAGAGGGAGCGCGCATTCTTTAAGGAACTTTCACCTTGGCCTTTTCCCAGAGGGAGAGGGAGGTCGTTTTCTTTTAGGCCTTCCCTCGCCCGCGAGCCCGCACCAGCGGGCGAGTGGGGCTCGGGGTGAGGGCCAAAAGCACCGAAGCACCGGACCACAATTTTTAATTCTCACCAGGCCCAAGGCACCAGGCACTAGGCACCATTAAGGAACTCGAGAGCCATTCTTATCTTTAAATTGAGTAAAATACCCGGCCTTAAATCACATTAGGAGAACTGAAAATGTCAAAACCCCGTCTATTAACCCTTTCTTTTTTAATTCTAGGAGCGGCTTTGAGCCGCCTGATTCCGCACCCTTGGAACTTTTCCCCGTTGGGAGCCATTGCACTGTTTGGTGGGGCTTATTTTATAGACAAAAGGTGGGCCTTTGGAATGCCGCTTCTGGCGGCTTTTTTGAGCGACATTTTTCTTGGATTTTATTCCCATTTTCTTTTGGTTTATGTCGGATATTTGATGGTTGCGGGAGTGGGTATGTTGGTTGTGAGAGAAAAAACAGTTTTGAGAATTCTGGGCGGATCTCTTCTCGGATCTGTCGTGTTCTTTTTGTGGACCAACTTCATTTCTTGGATGGCCGATCCTATTTACATGAAAGATTTAGGCGGTCTAATGGCTTCCTACACGGCCGGAATTCCCTTCTTTCAGCAAACCCTTTCCGGAGACCTCCTATTTGCCGGGATTCTTTTCGGAAGTTTCGCTTTAGCGGAAAAATTTATTCCCAAAGTGAGTGAAGCCAAAATATGAAGGGAAATCCAAAAATTATCGAGGCCTAAAACCGCGCTCTCACCATAGAGCTCACGGCCATTAATCAATATTTCGTCCAAGGCAAGATGTGCAAAAATTGGGGATACATGAAATTGGCCGAAATCCAATACAAAGAATCCATCGAAGAAATGAAACACGCGGAGTTGTTGATTGACCGGATTCTTTTTCTCGAAGGGATTCCCAATATGTCCCGATACGATCCCATCCGGGCGGGAGAAAATGTCAAAAAGCAATTTGAACATGATTTGGTCCTGGAAACCAACGGAGTCAAAGCCTACAACGCGCTCGTGGATTTATGCGTCAAATTAAAAGATGGGGGCACACGGGATTTGGCGGAAAAAATTCTGGTTGATTCCGAAGAACACGTGGATTGGCTGGAAACCCAATTGGATTTAATATCAGATATCGGCCTTCAAAATTATCTCACCGAACAAATGAGCGGGGAAGAAGAGGAGAAGTAATTTAGGCGCGTTTCCTTTTTAGAAGCCTGATCACCGCCGGCCGACACGACATGCAAGCTGTTCCCGCCGGGCTATGTTTCTGCAATTTTCTAAGGGTCAAGGATTTGGATCGTCTAATGGCGCTTACGATATGTTCTTCCGTCAGATGAAAACAGGGGCAGATTTCTTGCCTGGGCTTAGAAACCAAGCCACCGGCCTCCCTGATAAACAATAAGGGACCCCACATAAGCCACAAAATTCATGTAAAGAAACATAATTGTGGGAACTTTCCAACTTCCCAATTCACGGCGCGCGATGGCCAGCGTGGAAAAGCATTGCATCGCGAAAACATAAAAAATCATGAGCGAAATCGCCTGAAGCGGACCCATATTTTGCTGCAGCACTTCTTGAAGACGGGAATGATCTCCTGGGTCCTGTTCAATTCGGTAAATGGTGGACAGAGAGCTAATAACCATCTCCCGGGCGGCTTGGGCCGACAATAAACCCACCCCGATTTTCCAATCAAATCCCAATGGTTTTATGACCGGTTCAATTACCTGTCCAATTCGGCCGGCGAAACTGTCTTTGACGGGATCGGGTCCGGAACTTTTGGGAAAAGAAAGTAAGACCCATAAAATGATGCTCACCCAAAGAATAATGGTGCCCGCGCGCTTCAGAAATATATTCGAACGGTCCCACATTAAAATCAAAACGGTTTTGATAGGCGGCATTCGATAGGGAGGAATTTCCAGGATAAAAGGCGTGAGTTCCGACTTAAGAACCGAACTTTTTAATCCCCAAGCGGTGACCAAAGCCGCCAAAAACCCCGCCAAATAAAGACCTAGAAGAGTTAAAGATCGAAGGCCCATGATCCCCTTGATGACCGGAATGTTCGGCACAAAAGCGCCGATGAGCAGTGTGTAAACGGGAAGCCGCGCCCCGCAGGGCATAAAAGGCGAAACAAAAATGGTGGCCAAACGGTCCCGTTTGTTTTCAATGATGCGAGAGGCCATGATTCCCGGCACGGCGCAGGCGCAGGAGCTGATGAGCGGGAGAAATGATTTTCCTTGAAGGCCGATTTTGCTCATAAACCTGTCCATCACCATGGCGGCCCGCGCCATATAGCCGGAATATTCCAAGACAGCGATAAAAAAGAACAAAGTTAAAATTTGAGGGAGAAACACCACCACCGATCCGGCGCCGGATATTACTCCATCGGCCAAGAAACTTCCCGCAATTTTGTTGGGAATAATTGTTTT
>JAKLIS010000205.1 GCA_022709485.1 Elusimicrobiota bacterium
AGGGCGAAACGCTCCTGCCAGAGATGATCCGCCCCGAATTTATTGCCCCGGCCATGACTGCCAAAACCAAATCGTCGGTCCTGCGCGACTTGGCGGCGCTGGCCGACCGTACCGGTTTGGTGGGCGATTTGGCGGAAAGTTGGGAGGTTTCGGCCGACGGTAAAAATATCATATTTCATCTAAGGAAAAATGTGAAATGGCATGATGGTAGGCCTTTTTCGTCCGACGATGTTCTGTTTACATACCAACAATTGATATCTTCAGCCACCCGAACCCCATTCAGTTCAGATTTCCTTTTGGTCGATAAAGCTGAGGCGCCCGATCCCCACACTTTCCGGGTGGCGTATCGCGAGCCTTTTTCGCCCGCCTTGGAGTCCTGGGGGATGGGAATTATTCCCAAACACATTTATGAAACAGGAGACATAAACAATCACCCGGCCAACCGCCGTCCCATTGGAACCGGACCTTACATCTTCAAGGAATGGAAAACGGATCAAAGGATTGTCCTCGAAGCCAATCCGGATTATTTTGAGGGCCGGCCGCATCTCGACAAGTACATCTACTCTATTATCCCCGATCAATCCGTTCAATTTTTGGAGCTTCGGCAGGGAACTTTAAGCCAAATGTCTCCCACGCCGGATCAATACAACGGGTATAAGGAATTTTTCACTCACTACAATAAATTTCGGTATCCCGCGTTCCGGTATGATTATGTGGGTTTCAATCTTAAAAATCCGCTTTTTGAAGATAAACGCGTGAGACAAGCCCTTTCCCATGCGATAGACAAGAAAGCGATTGTGGATGGCGTTTATTTGGGTCTCGGGCGCCCCGCCACAGGCCCTTTTCCGGCCGCCAGCTGGGCCTATAATCCGGACGTCAAAGACTTTGAATACAATCCCGAAAAAGCCCGGGCTCTTTTAGAATCAGCGGGGTGGTCCGATGACGATGGGGACGGAATCTTGGAAAAAGACGGCCGCGAATTTAAATTCACTCTTATCACCAACACCGCCAATAAAGTGAGAGAAATGATCGCTCAAATCATTCAAGAAAATCTCAAAAGAGTGGGAATAAAAGTGGAGATCCGGCTGTTGGAATGGACCGTTTTCATTCATCAATACATTGACGCGCGGGTTTTTGAGGCCGTGCTCCTTGGTTGGAACACCGCTCGCGATCCGGACGCTTATTCTATCTGGCATTCAAAAGAAACAGGCCCGAACCAATACAATTTTGTTTCCTATTCAAACCCCGAAGTGGACCGGCTTTTAATTTTGGGCCGGCAAACTTTCGGAGAAGAAAAAAGAAAACCGATTTACCAAAAAATTCACGCCCTTATCGCCGACGACGTTCCCTATATCTTCCTTGTCACGCCGGAACGGACGCCGGTGGTCCACAAAAAAATTCAAAACGTCGAATTGGCGCCCGCCGGCATTGGATGGAATTTCATTCATTGGTATATTCCGAAACGCTGGCAGAACCGCTATTCTTTCGCGCCATAAACCATGACAATGTTCATATTGCATCTAAGTCCAAAGGTCGTCATTCCCGCATGGGTCGTCATTCCCGCGAAAGCGGGAATCCAGGTAGTGGTCCTGCTTTTCGACATCATGTTTGAAACCTGGATTCCCGCTTTCGCGGGAATGACGGCAAGCGCGGGAATGACGGCCCATGCGGAAATGACGGCAAGCGCGGGAATGACGGCTTCATAGCCCAATAAATTTATGACCCGATACATTTTCAGACGATTAATAGGAATGATTCCACTTCTTTTTGGAATTACCCTCATTACTTTTCTCGCCATCTTTTTCCTTCCCGGGGGCCCCACCGCCGGGATCATGGGGGATTTAAATCCCAAAGTGTCTCCCGAAGTGAGGCAAAAACTCATTCAGCAATACCATCTGGATAAACCCTTTTATATTCAATACAAAAACTGGGTCGTGGGATTGGCGAAATTTGATTTCGGCCGGTCATTTAAAGATAACCGGCCGGTGGCGGACATTATTCTTGAGCGGTTGCCGCGAACCGTTCTCTTAAGCGGGCTCACCCTTTTATTCTCTTTTTTGCTGGCTGTCCCGATTGGAATTATTTCCGCGGTCCATCAAAATAAATTTATCGATCGTTTTTTGACCTTCATTTCATTTGTCGGTTATTCAGCTCCGACCTATTGGGTGTCACTCCTCGCCATCATTTTATTTGGGATCTACTTAGGATGGGTTCCCATCACCGGCTTCCAATCTATGTTGGCGGATGAACTCAGCTGGCCGGCCCAGTGGCTGGACGTGGGCAAACATTTGATTCTTCCGGTCATGGTGGGGAGTCTCACAAGCTTGGCCGGGACGTCCCGGTACGTGAGAAACGGAATGCTTGAGGTCATTCGACAGGATTACATCCGAACAGCCCGCGCCAAAGGCCTCCCGGAAAATATCGTGGTTTACAAACACGCGCTCCGGAACACCCTCATTCCGGTTATCACTCTTATCGGGCTCTCCATTCCGGGCTTGATTAGCGCGGGAGTTCTCATGGAGACGATTTTTTCCTATCCCGGACTCGGTCGGCTGGGATGGGAGTCGGTGATGTCCCGGAACATTCCCGTCCTCATGGCCACCGTCACATTCGGCGCTTTTCTCACATTAGTTGGAAATTTGGTCGCCGATATTTTATACGCTTATGCCGATCCAAGAGTGAGGTACCGATGAAAATTTCGCGACTGATTCACATAGGACTTATTTCCTGCCTAACCTTCCAGCTGGCGTGGGGAGCTTCTCCAGAACCGGCCAAGATTGATAACACTTGGGCAAATTGGGACAAAAGATTTGAACGCGCATTCCAAGATATCGTCCCGCATTTTATTCCGGGCCGGACGATGGGAATAGTCGTTCCCAATGACCCAAGGCCGGATCTCTTGCCCATGTCCGCTTTTGGTTATGAAACGATCAGCCGGGAAAATTTCAACACCGTCATCATTCTCATGCCGGCGCCCGACACCTTCACTTTAGACGGGCTGGCGGTTCCGGACATGGAATTTATTGAAACCCCCATTGGGCGATTCCGCGTGGATCAAAATTTGGTGAGCCATATTCAAAACTCAAATCTCGGGGTATTCACCGCCAATGAGGTGTTTAGCCCCAAGGTCCCGCCCATCCTGGAAACCCAGCTGGCCGCATTAAAATTCGTTCTCAAAAAGAAAATCGAGCCGATTCGTTTCCTTCCCATCCTTGTTAAATTTTCGGATCTCAACAACCAAGTGAAAGATTCCGCGCCCGCCTTGGCGGAACTCCTGAAAGACTTGGAAATAGAAAATAACATCGTTATTGTCACTGTCACCAATCTGAATCGATCCACATCCCCTGGCAAAATCATTCAGCCCGATTCCCGGCTTTTAAACGCCCTTCGGAATATAGATGTTGAAACCGTGATAGAAACAACAACCAATCCCGAAAACGCGGATAAGCTTCCCTTATCGAGCGACACAGACGCTCTGGCGATGGGGATTCTCACCATGAAATGGCTGGGAGCCGATCATGGTGAAATTTTGGCTTGGTGCCATTCAGGACAGTTGGTTCTCACAAAAGATAAATCAAAAACAACCAGCTTTGTTTCAGCCGCTTTTGCGTCGGGTCCTGTCGCCCCGCCCAAAATCCCCCATGTCGACAGGGAAAAAATGGTGTCCATTTTTGATGAACTTCTTCGATCGGATATTTTGGCGTTAACCCGGCAAACCTGCGTTCGAGTTCTGGATCCAACGGGCGCCGCCCCGCCCGCTTT
>JAKLIS010000206.1 GCA_022709485.1 Elusimicrobiota bacterium
AAGGGCGCCCCACCAGCCAATACGATGTCGCGCCAATAATAGGCCTACCAACACCAAAAGCCCCGCCAAGGCCACCAAGCTTCGGACCGAAAAAGGAGTAATGCCCGCGAAACTTCGGAGCGCCGCCTTTTTTAACCCCAGTTTTTGGACATTCGCGATCCAGGTGGGAATAAGTTGGGCGTAATAGAGAAACGGCCCGTGATAATTTTTGGGGTCGTATTTGTAATGGTTCGCCGTGACCAGATTCTGCATGAAAAAGGAATTGACGCCTTCGTCGTTGTGCATGGGCCGGGCCGTCAAATCATAAAAGCGGGTGAAAGCAAATAAAATGAAAAAGGCAATGAGCGCGCCCATCAGAAACCGGCGGGTTCGCAGATGAGGCGGCGCGTTTTTTTTGACGAGGGGCGCTTGGAAAAGAAGCATAAAATCGAACCCCAGTGATTTCGCCCACTTTTGCGTGAGGCTCTCTCCCCGGGTCGCCATCTTTTGCGTGAAGCTATCCACCCGGTCCGCCCGCTTTGATCGCGTTAAGAGATTGACAAGGAACCCCAGCGCGAGAATCGAAAAAATATTTGTGAGTAAAACGATGACGGGCGGGGTGAATTTAAATTCAATTTTTTGGGCGAGGGCGACAGGGGCCCCCAAAGTTAATAGATAATCAGCGCTCCGGGTGGTTGGAACCGGTTTCCCGTCGGCCCACACCTTCATCCAGGGGTGATAGCTCAAGGCCACGGTTGTGTTTTTTTCCAAACTAACCGGTTCTTTAAAGGTCAAAACGTATTTTCCGGGAGGAGAGTACTGCAAATCCAGTCGCTTCATAGCGGGGGCCTCGGGAATCCCCAGGGGCCGGCAATCGCCGGTTATTTCAAAAACGGCCGGCGTGTCGATTTTGAGTTTGGGCGTTTTTTCCGTGGTGTGGGTGAACATATGAGAGACGTCCCATACCAGCCGGAATTCCGGGCTTTTCAGAAGAGCCTCATAGGTTTTTGAACTCATTGAAAGAAGAAAACGGACGCCTCTTTGGCGTAGATACCCCATGTTGGATATCAAGTACTCGGTGTTGCGCATTTGCTGAGATAAAAGTTTGGTTTTTTCCGAGGCGCGGGTGGCTTCCGGAAGATTCCCCGCCAGATCCCAGACCCGCGGAGAAAGAAGCGGAAGATTCTGGCTCAAAAAGTGGGGGGACCCATAAGAATCCACAACGTCCCAAGTGAATTCAGATAAGACAAAGTCGCCGGGTTTCAATTCTTTGTCCAAGGCCTTCGATAACTCGGGCAGAATGGTCACATTGAAGTTGTTCAGCTGACGAGGAATCACCTTCAGGGCCATGAGTTTGGGATTAATGATGAGAAAAAATAGCGCGGCAAAAACCAACAATTGGGCCGGGTAATAAACCCATTTTTGAAATCGCCTGATATAGGTATCCCAACCGCTCAGAGCGAATCCGCAACACACAATGGCTGCGAACAGATAAAAACCCTCGAAACGAACCCGTTGGGTGGTGCTAATAACATCTCCAAAGGGAAGAAGCGCGTTGATGGTGTTTAACGCGATGAGCCCCGTCGCCGCCAAAATCCAAATCAGAAAATAAAAATTTTTCTTATCGCGCCTCATCCAAAGAACAACCAAGCCTGCCAAGGCCAGGATGAGCGTTCGGATTCCGCCCGCTTCCTTAAGGGTGAGGAGCCGAGCCATGATCTCCCAAGTCCCGTATTGATGCATGGGTTCCACTTTGTTCATGTGGGGAACATTGAGAAGGAATGGAACCCACCAAAACATCGACAGGCTCAACCCAATGGCGAAAATAAAGAAAATTCTAGGGGCGTTTTTCTCCCGGCCCTCTGTTGAGAAATGATTGTGAACAACCAGAAAAATGAGGCTCGCCATGATTGCCCAATACGTCGAGAAGGCATGACTTAAAATCAAAATCGCCAGAAAGAAGCCGGTGATGATGAGAGATCTTTGGCGGGGGGAGGGGGTTGAGTAATTCCGGATAAAGCGGGCCAAAAATAGAAGGGTCAGCAGAAATCCCCATGAATTGGGAAGAAGACCCACGCTATAAATAGCCGTGATTCCCGCTGTGAAGGGGGGATCCATCATTGTTATTAAGGAAGCGCCGATGGCCGCGGGGACCCGGCCGATACCGACGCTCCTAAGAAAAGTGTAAGCGGTCGGAACCATCAGGATGACCAGGAGCCCCGCTGCCCAATTTAAAACCAGGCTACTATCCCAGAGCAGGGTCGGAAGCCCCAAAAGAACAGAAAAAAGAGGGGGGTAGACAAAGTTGAGGGCGAACCCCCCGTGCCAAACCGGTATCCATCCTTCCCAAAAACCATTTTTGAGCAGATAATTCGCTAAATATTGAGCTTTGAGGAGGTGGCCGCGGGAATCCCAGCCATTCAGGAACCCGTCGTTTAAAGTGGGCTGGATAACCCTGAAAAGCTGAAATATGGAGAAAGCGATGATGGCGGCGGCAAACGCTTTTTCAGCCCACCGCTCCCAGTTTTTGTTCATGGGGGGAAGGGTAACCAAAAATGAACAATCAGATCAAGTTTAATGTTCAAGGGTTGAGGTTTAATTTGCCCGTTGAAAAAATTCCAATGAACTCTTAAACTGGATTTATGAGTTTCGGCGCGGATAATTCATCCAAAATTGTCATGGTGGTGGACGATGACGAGTCGGTCCTTTCGTTTCTCACGTTTTCTTTGAAACAAGAGGGATTTCAAGTCCTTTCGGCAAAAAATCCGGAAGAGTCCTTCAAAATTCTCGCTAACACCCAACCCCATCTTATTCTTTTGGATATTATGCTGCCCCGGATGGATGGATTTGCCATGTGCAAAAAAATCCATGCCGACCCCCGGTTGGCCAATGTTCCCATCTTGTTCATCACCGCTTTCGGTGACGAAAACAGCCTTCCCAAAACCGCCGACGCCGGCGCCCAGGGACTTATTGAAAAACCCATCATGTTTGACGAGCTCCTCCTCCAAATTCTTGACGCCTTAAACGGAAAGTTTTCCCTTCCCACCCGCCTTAAATTCTCGGCGTAAATAAACTGTCGTCCCGAATTTCCTCTTATTCCCGTCTCCTTCGCGAGAACCTTCTTCGCCCGTCATTCCCCTCACCTCCGTCATTCCCGTCCCGTTTCGATTATTATTATGGACGAATTGTCTCTGTCGGGGATCCATCCTTTAAAACCTAGATCGTCCATGCGATGCCCCTCCCCTATCCCCTCCCCCCGCAAGTGGGGAGGGGAATAATCTTTTTTCTCCTCCGGCGAAATATTCCCCTCCCCGCGTTAGCGGGGAGGGGAAAGGGGAGGGGTTTCCTCCTCGTCTTCTTTTTCAATTCACTCGATATTTGGTAAGAATAGAGCTCTTTGGAGAAAAAATTGAAAAACCATTGGTTTCTTATATTGATTTTTCTTTTCCTTCCTTGTTTTCTACATGCCCGCCCATTTTTAACCCGGGAAGCTTCCACCATGGGGACTCTCACCTTTGAAGCGGGCCTTTCAGGCTCCCAACGGTTTGATTCCTTTGGATTTCCAAAACAAGAATATGAAACCGTCACCATTCCCGCTTACGCGCGTTTGGGAATTTGGAATAATTTGGACTTGGGATTGACCTTTTCCAGCATCAACCATCGTTTGAAAAAAGAAGGCGCTCGGTATGAGGGGAGCGCCGTCGGAATTTTTTCGCCGGAATTAAAGTGGGAGATTCTTGAAAATGTGTCGCTATTGGGAATTTTTACATTTAA
>JAKLIS010000207.1 GCA_022709485.1 Elusimicrobiota bacterium
CTTTGTGGTCGGGTCCCTCCAATCAAACAGTGGAGACCAATTCCGCGGGGCTTTTTTCAACGGATGTGGGGCCGGTGACGCCGGAAAGCCTTTTTACAGTAAACCCCGAAATCTATCTTCAAGTGTCTGTCCACGACGGCACCGCTTTTAAAGATCTTTTGCCTCGCCAAAAACTGTCCTCCGTTCCATATTCCTTTTATGCAGGAACCGCGGAATCCATTGTGGACAACAGCATCTCGACTTCCAAAATTCAAAACAAAGCCGTGACGGAGCAAAAGTTGGCGGACCATTCTGTGGGAACCACAACGGTGGATGCCCATATATTGGATCGCCTTCTTCCGTCCGGAATGGTAGCCATGTTTGCGCGAGAATGCCCCGCGGGTTGGGATCCCTATACCCAGATGAATAATCGGTTTCCCCGGGGGGCGGAAACATATGAAAATATCAGCGGGGGTTCGGACACCATCAGCGGGCTGGTAATTGTTTCATCTGGTTCCCACACTCCCATAGCTGATTCTCATTCTCATAGTATGGCAGGACACCAACACGTGGAAGGGGGGGGTTTTCAACTTGATAACACAGGCGTTTATTGGTCTCCGACGAAGCCTTCCGATGCTTTCTTTGGCACTAGAAAAATTGTTCCCTTGCCGGGGAACAGAGTTGATATAAATCAACGACAGTATGGGGGGATTTTAAATTCTTCTCACGATATCGATGGAATTCTAACTTCCGGGCCTACTTCGGATGTCACCTCATCGGCAACCCCGTTGATTAGTCCCATTCCCGATCATAATCACCCTATTGTTGCTAATGGACCTTGGACTCCTCCCTATCATGAAATTGTTTTTTGTGAGAAAAGATGAAAAATCAAGATCCAATTAAAATACTTATTTACACGGGAATCGGAATCGTCATTCTTTCCTCCATTGCATTATATTTTCAAATTAAAGAATTCCTGGATTCAAGACAACCCCAGGCGGCCGCTGTCGGCTTGCGGGGAACCACTCGAATTTCTAAGGATTTATCCAATCATCAAACAGAAAAACTTGAGAAGCATTTATTGGAAACCCCGCCTACCGGACATGTGCCCAATCCATCGGCCAATGTTCAAGCGGAAGTGAACACCATCAATCAGCTCAATCAAAGGCAGCGCCCATGAAAAAAGAACACGCTTTCCTGGTTGCGTATTGCATCCTATTGCCTTTTGGCCGCGCTCTTGCATCAACAGAGACGGTAAAGGATGTGACCTCCCTTGAGGATTGCCGGAAAATAGGATCAGAAAACTTTGAACCGCTTAAACTCGCCGACGAAGAAGTGGAACTCGCCCGATTAAAAAGACAAGAAGCCTACCGCGCCCTTTTTCCGGTGTTGGGCGTTAAAGCGGAAGAAACCACTGGTAAAACACAAGACGCCACGGTCTCACCTGATTTTAAAGAGCGGCTCTATGGCGCTTCGCTCAGTCACAACCTATATGAAGGGGGAAAAATCCGGTCCACCTACAAGCAGGCGGAAGCCGGCTACATGGCGGCGGAAAAAAGCCGTGAGAAGACTTGGCAAGATTTTCTGTATAGCGTCAGCGAGGCTTATTGGAAATTGGCCGCCGCGCAAAATAATTTAGCGATTCGCCAATCTGTTCGGGACGCGATTAAAAACGATTTAAAAATCATTACCGAACAATACGTTTTGGATCTGGCGGTAAAGCAACAGTTTTTGGCCGTGAAAGCCCAATTTCTCCAAGCCAGCTCTCAAGCCAATCAGGCTCAGGTGACTTATTCTAAAGCGCGGTGGAATTTGGCCAAGGCGTTGGGGCTTCCCAAACCGCCCACATTAGAGGTGGCCAGAGAAATTCCTTTTAAGAAGTTAGAGCCCGATTTAGAGGAATGTTTAAGACTGGCCGCCGGCCACCGTCCGGATTTGGTCATGCAGGAACACCTTGTTGAAATGTCTGAACGGGGGCGGATTATCGCGGGTTCGGCGCGTCTTCCAAAATTAAATTTAAACGCTTTTTATGGCCGTTCCGCTGCGGCCTATGAACGGGATTCCCTCAATTATCGGGATGATTGGCAAGTGAACGCCCGAGTGTCTCAAAGCATTTTCGGCAATTCTTTAGGCGTCACCGGATCCAAAATTAATACAAGCCCCAAATTGGGGCAATCCACGCGAACAGATACCGAAACCAAGGGAGTTAACCTCAATATTTTGGACGGCATGAAAGACCGAACCGAAATTAAACAAGCCGACCTGAGTTACCGTCAGGCGATGGTCAAACGCAATGACCTGCGAAAAGACGTGGCCATCGATGTGGAAGACGCCTACTACAGCCTGAACCAATCCCTTCTTCAGGTAGAATTCAGCGAAGAAGATTTGAAATTGGCCGAAGAAGAACTGAAAGTGGCCGAGTCCAAAGGAAAATACGGCCTCTCCGGCGCCCTTGAAATGGCGCAGGCCAGAAACCGTTTCGCTCAAAGCAAAACCGCCCGGGTGGAAGCTCTTTCCGCCTATTGTATTGCCTTGGCCGCCCTCAACCGGGCGGTGGGCATCACGGACAAATTTAAAATCGAATAGACATAAAAGGAAGTGATATGAACCCCCTCATTCAAAAGCACAAAAAAATGATCATGATTGTCGGCATTGTGGCGGTCTGCTGTTTGTTAGCTGCCATTCAATTGGTTTTGAGAAGCTCCAATTCGGGCGCGTCGGCCAAGAAGGCTTCTCAGATGGGGGAAGATTTTTCCGCCAAACCGTCAGTTCGGGCCTTCACATGTAAAAAAACAAAATTTGTGGACAACTTGGTGATGACCGGAAATCTTCAAGGCGGCGCCCGCGTGGAGCTTCGGTTTAACCGGGAGGGAAAAATCAGCCGGATTGCGCACCGTGTGGGAGAGGCCGTGAAAAAAGGAACCACGATAGCGGAATTGGACACCGCGGAAGCCCGGATAAAACTTCAACAAGCGGAATCGGAATTGTCTCAAGCGGTCGAGCTGTACCGATCCGGCGCCATTGCTAAACCCCGGCTCACCCAAGCTCAGTTGGCGGCACAACTCGCGCGAGAAGAATTTAACCGCTCGTTTATTAAAGCGCCCCGGGATGGATCGATTGGAGAAGTAAACGCGGAGGCGGGGGAATATGTGAACACGCAAATGACCATCGCTACCCTGGTTTCTGTCGATACGGTGTTTGTTGAAATGGGCGTGATTGAAAAAGATCTCGATAAACTTCATGTCGGACAGACGGTGGATATTGAAGTGGAAACCTATCCCGGAGTCACGTTTAAGGGAAAAATAACCAATATCGCTCCCATGGTTGAAGGAACAAGCCGGACGCGCAGTGTTCGCGCGGAAATTCCCAATGAAAAGGGATCGCTCCTGCCGGGAATGTTTGCCAAAACGAAGATTTTTATCATGGAAAAACCGGAAGCGTTGGTGGTTCCGGCCACCGCTATTCGTGCCTCGGAAAAAGGGCAGGAGGTTTATGTTTTAAATGGAGACGTGGTGAAATCCAACCCCGTCACCATCGGGTACGAGAGTCTGGATTACGTGGAAATTCTCTCGGGCCTCAAGGAAGGGGACAGGATTCTTAATCAGATCACGGAAAAAATTCGGGATGGAATTAAAGTGGAGGTTGTGGAAGAGCTGAAATATGCCGGAATTACGACAGGAATCAATCTGAAGGATGTGGAGCAGATCCTGAAAGATGTGAAAGCCAAATCTTATGACGGATCAAAAAGACTGATCGCCAAAGGCCAACA
>JAKLIS010000208.1 GCA_022709485.1 Elusimicrobiota bacterium
CAACGATCATTCCTAAATATGCTCGGCAAGCGAAGATTTTTGATTATGACGGGAATGTGTTTGTTGATTTTGATTTGCTTGGCGGAGATTTGATCTTGGGGCATGCGCCGCACAATGGTGTCTTAGCGGTGAAAAAAGCCATTGAAGCGAAACAGCGGCCATTAGAACGGCTATCGGCAACACCCCCACCAAAAACCGAAGGACAGGTTTAGTCATAAACCAAATGCCGGCAAAGCCAAAGTAAAATAGACATAGCCGAAAGAAAGTTTTGTCTTTAAATCTAAGAACGGGACTAATTAGTCCCAGAAACAATATTATTGGCCATCCAAAATCACCTAGGACATCAAACCCCCCCCCAAATTTCATGGGCTCAGTTGAGATTTTCCAGGGGGCTTGAATCAATTCTTTGACGATATCGCTTTTCGCGCCGTACTCAGTAAGCATATTGAAATACGATTCGGCCGTTTCTTGCGTCCACCCGATATGGCCCTCCCAAATATGATGGGCAAACGGGAAGACGGGATTTCCAATCGAAACATAATTCCTTATTAACCAAGGGGTTAGAGGTATAAACGCTGACGCGCAAAAAAGAAAAATTTTTTTGAGGGAAATCCTCGGTGATCGGACGGTTTCATAAATGAGAAAAAGAAAAATGAGAAAGGGGCAAATCAAACCCGTGTATTTGGTGGCGGCGCCAATGCCCGCTAAAAGTCCAGAAAGGGCGAGCCATTCTCCTCCCCAGGAGTTGGATTGTGATAAGTGAAAAGCTTTGATTGAAGAAAAGATGAAAAAGGCCAGAGCAATATCCACATACGCGCCAAAGGAAAGAAATAATACTGCCGGCATGGTCCACCACAGAAATAATGCCAAAAAGGCGGTTTTCCGATCTTCCAATTCCAACACCCAATCATAGATTCCCAGGCCGATCCCGACCGACAGTGAAAGACACAAAAGATTAATAACGTATTCGGGAGCCGGAAACACATCCAAGATGAAGAGAAAAAGCATTTCCATGTGAGCCGGGAAAAACGAATACAAGTTAAAAGGAACGGCGCTTATGGTGTTTTGGGTCAGATAATAAGAAGGCAGTCCCAAGTGATAAACCAGCGAATCGTAATATGTGATAGGAGAAAAACAACCCACAAAACTTAAGAGAAACCCGGTAAAAGAAAATAAAAGACAAAAGAATTCAAGTTTCGATAAAGGCGGAATTGAAAATTTAAAAATGGCCAGAATTTTTTCCCATTGGCTGGCGAAGCCATAAATAAAGGCCAAGCAAAGCAGCCCCAGCAGAATGGCGAGTTTCGGTTTTAGGGGACCCGGAAGGGCCCATCCTCCGATAAACAAAATAAAGCTGAAAAAGCCTGACCCAATAGCGCCATGAAAAATTACTCTCCAAACCGGTGTGGCTTGTCGGAGAAAATGAGGAGTAAATTTTCCGCCCCATTTTAATATCGCCTGCCCCATGAAAATCAAGCTTGAAATGAAAAATAAAAATGAGCCCAGTGAAAGAAATTTCTCGGAAATTTCAGGGTAAAGTTCGGAAAAATCGACCATAAAAATCCCCAGGCTCTTTGTGACAAGGAGGGCAAGAAAAAATAAAAGAGAATATCCCAGGACCTTCATGAATTGAATGGAGCCTTTTATCCTCCGGAGGCGAGATCGCCCAGGGAGAACATGGGAAGGAACATCGCGATGACAATAAAGCCAATGACCAGGCCCATGGCGACAATAATGAGAGGTTCGATCATGGAGGTGAGAGCTTTCACAGCCGCATCCACTTCGGAATCGTAAAAATCTGCGATTTTGGCCAACATGGAATCCAAATTACCGGTTTCTTCCCCAATGGAGACCATTTGAACCACCATCGGAGGAAACACTTGAGCTTTGCGCAATGGGGTGGCGATTCGTTCTCCTTCTTTGATGGACTCGCGAGACGTCATAACAGCGATTTCAATAACCTTATTGCCGGCAGTCTTGGCGACTGTTTCGAGAGCTTGGAGAATGGGAACCCCGGATTTAATCAATGTGGAAAGTGTTCTTGTGAATTTGGCCACAGCCACTTTTTTCATAATGATTCCAAATATAGGGAGCTTTAGAACGATTCGGTCCGTAATTAATTTTCCCGTTTCTGAACGTCGCAAATATTTCATTCCGACGACTAAGACGATAGGCGAAATAATGACGAGATACCAAAATTTTTTCAGAAAATCGGAAGCATTGATAACCATTTGAGTAATTCCTGGAAGTTCGGCTCCAAAACCCTCAAAGATCTTCTGGAAGGTAGGGATAACAAAAATGAGTAAAAATATCGTTACGCCGGCGGCAATGGTGCTCACGACCAAAGGATACATCATGGCGCTTTTGACTTTGCCTTTCAAATCTTCCGCGGCTTCCAGGTAACTGGAAAGGCGTTCCAAAATGACATCGAGAATACCCCCCACTTCCCCAGCCTTAATCATAGATACATATAATTCCTCAAATGTTCGGGGGTGCTTCGCCAGGGCGTCCGTAATAGACTGTCCCGCTTCAATGTCCTCTCGAATGTTGTGAATTATTTCTCTGAATACTTTGGTTTCAACCTGCTCTTCTAAAATAGTTAAACCCTGAACCAACGGCACGCCGGCTGACACAAGCGTGGAAAGCTGACGAGAAAACAGGACCAATTCTTTGGGCTTTACTGAAGGTTTAAGAAAATTGATTTTAGAGAATAAGTCGGCGAATGATTGGGAGGCTTCATTGACTTCAAGAGGAGTGAGCTTTTGAGCTCTGATTTGTTCCAACGCGGATCTTTTGTCTTTGGCCTCAACTTTTCCCTCTGTCAAACTGCCCGACAGCATTTTGGCCTTATAGGAAAAAGACGGCATTTAATCCTCCAGAAAATTTTTACGCAGATTTTGTTGAATCATAAGTGTTTGACAATCTTTGAGCAATTAATTTTTTAAGTTCTTCAGGATCCAGGGATGATTCGAGGGCGGTTTTTTGAGAAATCTTTTTGCGGACAACCTGTTCAACCAAGCATTGATTCATCGTGTGCATTCCATGTTTTCCTCCCGTTTGGATAAGCATGGGAATTTGTTCAACTTTATTTTCACGAATTAAATTTTTCATCCCGTGCGTGGCGATCAAAATTTCCGTGACCAGAACGCGGCCGGTTCCGGACATGTGAGGGATCAACATCTGGCTGATGATGCCCTGGATGACGAAAGAAAGTTGATTTCTAACCTGAAGCTGTTGGCTGGATGGAAAAACATCGATGATGCGGTTAATGGTGGTGGGCGCGTCGTTTGTGTGCAGAGTGGCAAACACCAAATGCCCTGTTTCTGTGATGGTGATGGCGGCTTGAATGGTTTCGAGATCTCTCATTTCACCGACGAGGATAATGTCGGGATCCTGCCTCAATAGATATTTCAGAGCGGCTCCGAAGCTTCCGGTGTCTTGCCCAATCTCCCTTTGGTTAACAATGCACTTTTTGTGCTGATGAAGATATTCAATCGGATCCTCAACGGTGATAATGTGGCCGTCCCGGTTCTCATTGAGATAGTCGACCATCGAAGCCAAAGTGGTTGATTTGCCCGATCCAGTGGGGCCAGTGACCAAGATAAGGCCTCTTTGATTTTTTAATGTTTCATAAAATTCAATATTGTCATGCCAATAGGGATATCTTTCTGGATGTGCAAGTACAGGGGTGTATCCATCCATTTTTAAATCAAAAAAAGTTTGAATTAAGTTT
>JAKLIS010000209.1 GCA_022709485.1 Elusimicrobiota bacterium
AGAGCTGGGGATAGGCGATCGGGTCCATTTGCCCGGATGGAGAAGGGATGTCATCCGATTTATTTCAATTAGCCGGGTCTTTGTTTTGACATCGCTATGGGAGGGCTTGCCGCGCGCTTTAGTTGAAGCTTTGGCGGCCGGCTTGCCGGCGGTATGCTATGAAACGGACGGGGTCAAAGACCTTTTGTCGAAGGGTGGGGGAAAAATGGTCAGGCGAGGCCACATTAAAGAAATGGCTCTATTTGTTTCTGAATTACTTCAGGATGAAACCTTTTGGGAAAAAACGTCAGCCGAAGCCAAGGCCCTTGTAACAGAGGAGTTCGACATTGAATTCATGGTTAAACAACAAGAAATTCTTTACCATCAGCTTCTAGGCTCCTTGCCGGAAAGGACCCTTCCCTAGACAATCTTCCCTTAAAAAAATAGGATTCCTTCAACCTCAAGCGAGATTTTACTCTCCTATTGGAGTCAAACCCCCATATGAAAAAGACATATGCAGTAACGTTAATTCCCGGCGACGGGATCGGACCGGAACTGGTTGAGACCGTCAAACGAGTCATCGAAGGAACGGGCGTCCGAATCAACTGGGAAACGGTTGATGCCGGCGAAGACGCTATCGCCAAACACGGAACCCCGCTGCCCGATAGTGCCCTTGAATCGGTAAAGAAAAACAAAGTGGCTTTGAAAGGGCCCATTACAACACCGATTGGAACCGGATTTAGAAGCGTGAATGTGGCTCTTCGCAAATCGCTTAATCTTTACGCGTGTCTAAGACCCTGCAAAAGCTATCCGGGGGTCAAGTCTCACTTCCCAGCCATCGACCTCGTTATTGTCCGAGAAAACACAGAAGACCTGTACGCGGGAGTCGAATATTTGAACTCCTCCGCTGGAGCGCAAGAGATCATCAAGATGAGCCAAGGGAAAATTAATCCCGACGCCAATATTTCCATTAAACCCATATCCAGAACAGCGACGGAAAAAATCGCGAAATTTGCTTTCGAATTCGCTGTCAAAAACGGCCGTAAAAAAGTGACCTCGGTTTCCAAAGCCAACATCATGAAATTTACTGACGGCCTCTTTTACGAGGTGTGCCGGGAAACCGCCAAGAAATATCCAAAAATTCAGTATGAAGAACGTCTCGTGGACAACATGTGCATGCAATTGGTTCAAAAACCGGAACTGTATGATGTCTTGGTTCTGCCGAATCTTTATGGAGACATCATCTCAGATTTGTGCGCCGGGCTCGTCGGAGGCCTCGGGGTGGCCCCGGGAGCCAATTTTGGAGATGATTGCGCTCTTTTTGAAGCGGTCCATGGCAGTGCCCCCAAATATAAAGGCATGAACAAAACCAATCCCACTGCTCTTCTTCTATCCGCCAAAATGATGCTCTCCCACATAGGGGAAACAGAGGTGGCCAATCGGCTGGAGGAGGCCATCACACGTGTCATCAAGGAAGGAAAACAAACCACATATGATTTAGGCGGCAATGCCGGAACCCGCGAAATGGGCGATGTCATTCTCAAAAAGTTTCACAGCCTTTCTTAATTCCAATCCAAAAAATGAACTTTTCAGTCACCGAACTTAAACAATTTAAAGTCAACCAAAAAGAGGAGGAAGGATCTCCAGAATCCCTTATTTGGGATTATCCCGACTTTGCGAAATTTGTCGGAAAGGTTAAGTTATCAGCTGAAGCGCGGCTGATTTCAGAAAATGTTTTGGTGACGGGGCAGGTATCGGCCAACCTCCGGTTTAATTGTGTTAAATGCCTCAATGAATTTGAATATTATCATCAAGCGAGATTCCAACAAATCTATTCCTTTGAGGGTGAAATAATTGATATATCTAACGAAGTTCGGGAATCCTTTTTGATTGATTTGCCAATGCACCCGGTCTGCAACCCGAATTGTAAAGGGGTGCTGCCAAATCAGGCAAACCAACATAACCCTTCGGTTTTGTATTCAGATGAATTAAAATCAGACCCCCGATGGGACGCACTGAAAAAAATCAATAAAAACAAAGAGAAATAAACTAATTAGGAGAAACCATGGCCAATCCAAAGAAAAAGCATACCCCGATGAGAAGGGATATGAGAAGGTCGGCGAATTTTAAATTGACGGCAGCCTCTCTGGCAAAATGTTCCCAATGCGGCGCTTTTGTTCAGCCCCACCATGTTTGCCCCGCCTGCGGTTTTTACGGCGGAAAACTTGTCCTTCCGCCCAAAACGACGAAGAAGAAGGGGAAGGAATAATCTATTAAATGAAAATTGCATTGGACGTCATGGGGGGGGACTGCGGAGCCCCACCGAATGTACAAGGCGCCATTGAGGCCTGCAGAGCCTTGCCGGACATTGAAGTCGTCTTGGTGGGTAACGAAGCCACCATCCGCGACGAAATGAAAAAGCACGGACATATCGGAAAGCTTCCCCTTTCCATTCGGCACGCGTCTGAAGTCGTTGGAATGCATGAGCCTCCGGTGGACGCCTGCCGTTCAAAGCCGGATGCGAGCATCATGGTATGCGCGAAGCTCCTTTCTGAAGGTTATGTGGATGGCTTGGTTTCTGCGGGCAATTCCGGCGCCACCATGACCGCCTCATTGTTTCACTTGAAGAGGATTGAAGGAATTTCAAGGCCGGCCATCGCCACAATTATCCCCACCATTTCCAGCCATTGTGTGATGTTGGACATGGGCGCCAATGTCGATTGCAAACCGAAACATTTATTGCAGTTTGCCGTTATGGGGACGGTGTATTTCCACACCATATTTAAAAAAGAACGTCCCACGGTGGGACTTTTGTCCATCGGCGAAGAAGAAGGAAAAGGGAATGAGCTGACTTTCGAAACCCACACCTTGTTAAAAAATAGCGGCTTAAATTATATTGGAAACGTCGAAGGCCGGGATATTCCCATGGGCAAAGCCGACATTGTTGTGTGCGACGGATTTGTCGGCAATGTGGTTTTAAAATTTGGAGAAGGCTTGGGGGCGGCCATATTGAAATTTATCCGACAAGAAATAAAAAAACGTCCTTTGGCTATTTTAGGAAGCCTTTTAATGACAGGAGTTTTTAAATCGATCAAAGCAAAAATGGATCCCCATGAATACGGAGGGGCGCCGCTTCTCGGCGTCAAGGGAGTTTCCATTGTCTGTCACGGCGGCTCAAACGCCTATGCCATAAAAAACGCTCTCCAAGAGGCCGGCGAGCTCATTAAAGACAACGTCAACGGCCAAATCCATTCTCAATTAATTAACATCTCTCAGCAAATCGTCCTCGCTTAAATCGTAGATATAAGGAGCCTTCTTTGAGTTTCATTAAAATTACAGGGACAGGAACGGGTCTTCCGGAAAAGGTTCTCACCAATGAGGACCTTTCCAAGATGGTGGACACCTCCGATGAGTGGATTACCACGCGGACCGGCATCAAAGAACGAAGGATAGCCGATGAAAAAACGGCGACATCTGATCTTTGTATTAAGGCAGCGAAGAAAGCCATAGAAAAATCAGGAGTGGACCCCAAAACATTGGATGTAATTATTGTGGCTACCTGCACTTCTGATCATCCATTCCCGTCAACCGCCTGTCTGGTTCAAAAAGGCATAGGAGCCGTCAATAGCGCGGCATTTGACCTATCCGCCGCTTGCACAGGATTTATATACGGGGCCACCGTGGCCCACAGCCTTTTAGAAGCGAAAGTGTTTAAAAAAGCTCTTGTTTTGGGAGCCGATGTCCTAACT
>JAKLIS010000021.1 GCA_022709485.1 Elusimicrobiota bacterium
AAATCGCATTTCGCCGGTTGAAATGGGAGATACTCGGGATAGCGCGTTGTTTCACTTTATAGTTGAAAAAAGAGATTATGGGGCGGGGATCATTCGCTGCGAATTGGCCCGGGTTTTTTATGTTCCTATTTGGACGGAGAACAACGAGTTGGATCGAAGTGAAAAGGAACCTCCACGAATCCGTGTTGTTTCCCTTGACAAGGCAATTGCAAAGACGAGGGCCGATTTAAATGAAGTTGCGAAATTCAATTTGGGGAAAAAAGAAATGGTCTCCGAACAGAAAGCCCGGTATCTGGATTTATCAAGGGCTTTAGAGACCTTGAAAATGAGACGGCAAAGAATTGTGGAACGGCTGGGAGATGATTATGTCCGGCAATGAAATTCATATTCCAAGGTGCATGAGCACCCAGCATCCCGACAACGCCACCCCTCCTTTTTTTTCGGCCGGGGACGTGATGGGAGGGGATGATGAAGTTCGCGAAGCCCACTATGTTTTCAAAACATTGGGATGCGATGAACAAATGTGGGATCACGAAGGGAAAGAGGTGGATCAATTCGTGGTCTCCAAGCTTTTTTCCCAATACGGCTCGTTTTTCAAAAAAAAGAAACTTGGGAAAAATGTTTTTCTCACTCTCCGCGTTCCCAATCCCGTTCGCGAGCGAAATTCCGCCAAAGTCCTTTTAGAAGTTCTTGAGAGTATTCCGCGCGCGTTTGACACCGCCAAGCAGTTTTATGGCGAGGAAATCGCTCCCGTCTTTGAAGTGATACTCCCCATGACGACGAGTGCGATAGAGGTCAGCCGCATCTGGCATTACTATCAAGGATTCGTGGTTGCCAAATCTGAGCGGTTGGTTGTGCCGGGGGATATAACGCTTAAGGAATGGATTGGGGAATTTGCCCCCTCTCGGATCAACGTCATTCCCTTGATTGAAGACAAACCCTCCCTTTTGTCAGCCGATACCATCGTTGAAGATTTTGTGAGAGGGAAAGGGATCGATTATCAAAGAGTTTTTCTTGCCCGATCGGATCCTGCGCTGGCCTATGGGTCGGCCTCTGCCGTTCTCATGATCAAATTGGCGCTTTATAAACTCCATGCGTTAGAAAAACGATTGGGAATTCCAATCTATCCCGTGGTCGGTGTGGGAACGGCCCCATTCCGGGGGCACTTTAACCCCACCAATATCAAAAGCCGCTTGGCCGCATATCCATCGGTTCAAACTTTCACGGTTCAATCCGCCTTCAAATTCGATTATCCGGAAGAACTGGTTAAAAATGCCATTTCTCGGATCAAAGCGGCCCGACGGAGAGCTCCCATTGAAGTGGAGGATGAAATTCTTCTTAGAAAAATGGTGGAGAAAATTTCCCATACTTATTCTCATCAGGTCGAGTCGCTGGCTCCTTTAATCAATGAAATTGCAAAATACACGCCCCCCAGGCGAAAAAGAAAACTTCACGTCGGGCTTTTTGGTTACACCCGCGCAGTTGCCAATAAACGTCTCCCGCGGGCGATTGGTTTTTGCGCCGCTTTATATTCTATCGGACTTCCGCCGGAACTTTTGGGTTTATCGGACCTTAAAAAAGAAGAGATTAAAGAGATGCTGGGTTTTTACCCCAATTTCATTGAGGATATCAGGGATTCGTTGAGCTATTTTGATTCTGATTGTCTCAAGATAATTCCTGCACGGGTCGCGGGAGAACTTTATAAAACGCTGCGCCTTTTAAACGTTGACGCCAAACCCAACGTCATTCATCAATCCCTTTCTCGCGCGGTTCGAAGCGCCGTTGAGAAAAAAGAAGAGGCGCGGATACCCGATTTGATTACCCAAGCCGCTCGAGAGAGACGATTTTTGGGGTGAGGGCCCCTGAAAGAAAGCGCACTCCCTCTCCCTTTGGGAGAGGGCCGGGCCTGCCCGCCGTAGCCCGGAGGGCGAAGGCGGGGTGAGGGGGGGCGATATCGCACAAAGGAGTCAATTTATGGAAATCGGCATCGTTGGATTGGGTCGAATGGGAATGAATATGGCGCGAAGGCTTATCAGGGCCGGTCATAAAGTCACGGTCTTTAATCGCACCGCTCAAAAAGTAACTGATATGGTGAAAGAAGGGGCCGTCGGATCGGACTCTCTATTGGATTTCATCAATAAATTAAAAAGTCCGCGAATCATTTGGCTCATGTTGCCTGAAGGAAGCGTGTTGGAAGATCACATTAATCAGCTTTCCCGCGAACTCTCCATGGGAGATATCGTGATTGACGGCGGAAACAGCTTTTTTAAAGACGATCTCCGCCGGTTTGAACTGTTTAAAGCGAAGGGCATCCACTTTATGGATGCCGGTGTTTCCGGCGGCATGTGGGGTTTAAAAAACGGGTATTGCACTATGGTCGGCGGTGAAGAAAAAATTTTCAAAACCATTGAACCCATCCTTCAAGACCTTTCCCCCAAGGACGGATATTTGTATTGCGGGCCTTCAGGCGCCGGCCATTTCCTCAAAATGGTTCATAACGGCATTGAATACGGAATGATGCAGGCTTATGGCGAAGGTTTTGAGATTCTTAAAGCCTCTCCCTACCAGGTGGATTTTCAAAAGGTGGCCCACTTGTGGAACCAAGGAAGCGTCGTCCGTTCCTGGCTTTTGGAATTGGCCGAAGAAGCATTCAAAGAGAGCCCAGGCCTGGCCGGTATTTCCGGGTACGTGGAAGATTCCGGCGAAGGCCGCTGGACAGTGCAGCAGGCGGTGGAATATGGGGTGGCGGCGCCGGTGATCACGGCTTCCCTATATCAACGATTTCTGTCCCGTCAAAAAGACGCCTTCTCAAATAAGGTTTTATCCGCCCTTCGAAATAAATTCGGAGGCCATGCATTATTTAAAAATGTGGATGTGAAATCCGAGGCTTCCGCTGGCGCTGGCGGCGTGCAACCCGCCAAAGCGGAGAAAGATGTGAAGCCAAAAGGTTTATAGAAGTCGAAAGGCTGCTGATTGCGATCCTGTTCTCCTGCGCGCCCGTTTTCCTGTTCGAATCATTCGGCCGAAATGGGGTAACAGAAGGATAGGAGAACAGAAGAACAGAAAAAGGAGAAAAATGGCTCGCTCCATTCTTGCTTCGAAAATTTACACCAAAGAAGAGCTTTGTCTTTTTGAGGCAAAGCCCGAGTCCTGTGGAATAATCATATTTGGCGCGTCCGGCGATCTCGCTCATCGTAAACTAATTCCTCCCTTTTTTACCTCTCCAAAAACGATCTCTTGCCAAAGAAATTTTTTATCGTGGGAATGGGGCGCACTCCCCTGTCGGATGAGGAGTTCCGGAAATCGATATTGGATAATTTTGAAGAGGGTGAAACCGAGAAGGCCCGGGCCTTCGTCAGCCGAGTTCGTTATGTCGCGGGGAATTACAGCGACGCGGCCGTTTATAAAAAGATTTGCGAAACGGCGCATGAAACAGCCAAATCGAACGGGATAGGGAATAAGCTTCTTTTTTACATGGCCACCCCGCCCTCCATTTATAAAGAGATCCTCAAAAATTTAGCCGCTTGCGGTTTGACCAAAGGAAAAAATAAAAAAGGGGAGTGGTTCAGGGTCGTCATTGAAAAACCCTTTGGAAATTCTCTAGGTTCGGCCCAAGACCTCAATGAAATGGTGGCGGAGGTTTTGGAAGAAGATCAAGTTTACCGGATTGATCATTATCTGGGGAAAGAAACCGTTCAAAATATTTTGATGTTTCGCTTTGCCAACATTATTTTTGAGCCGGTTTGGAATCGAAATTTTATCGATCATGTTCAAATCACCTGCGCCGAACCTGGGGGAGTTGGGCACCGGGCCGGTTACTATGAGCAAGCGGGGATTCTAAGAGATATGTTCCAAAACCATATTCTGCAATTGGTGGCGCTTATCGCTATGGAGCCTCCCCGGACCATGGAGGCGGAGGCCGTCCGGGACCGGCGGTTGGAGGTTTTAAAAGCCATCCATCCCGCCAAACAGTTGGATATCGAAAAAAACCTGGTGTTGGGTCAATACGGCTCCGGAGTTGTAGATGGGAACAATGTCCTTCCTTACCGGAAGGAAAAAAATATAGATCCTGAGTCCAACATTCCCACTTTCGCGGCGTTAAAAATCGAGCTGGAGAATTGGCGTTGGCAGGGCGTTCCTTTTTATCTGAGGTCGGGCAAGCGCTTGCCGGAGCATGCGGTGGAAGTGGTCATTCAATTTAAACGGGTTCCCACCTCCATTTTTAAACCTCTTTTGGCTGACCAGTTGTCGCCGAATATACTCCGCTTTCGCATTCAACCCCAGGAAGGAATTGCGATGAGTTTTGAGGCCAAACATCCCGGTCCCAAACTCTGTATGAGCACGGTCACCATGAATTTCGGGTATAACGAAACATTCCATACCGCGCCGCCTGAATCTTACGCGAGGCTTTTGCTCGAGGCCATGTTGGGGGATCAGACCTTATACGCCCGGCGGGACGAAGTGGAGGAATCCTGGCGAATTATCGATCCCTATTTGAACTATGCAGAAAAATACGGAGGGGACAAGTTATCGGTGTATCCCGCGCACACTTGGGGTCCAAAAGGGAGTGACGAATTAATTCAGGCCGACGGACGGGCTTGGCTATAACGGTACCGGTCCGAGAGGGGAAGGGGTCAAGTCGCTACTTACGCCTTTCAAAGCAAGGTGCAGCTGCAATTTACGTCATCCCGTGATGCCTCTGCACGGGATCTATGCCTGGATGCCGAGCAGAAAATTCTCGGCATGACGAATCTTGCAGCACCGGCACCTTGACCACTTGACCCCTTCCCCTCTTCAGGCGGTAAAAATGGTAGAATCGTAACTGTTACTAAGATGTAAGAAGCAAGCTCCCAATGGCGTGAGTTTGACAGTAAACCCAGAAATTTTGGGGAAAGCGCGCTATTGGGAGTTTTTTTTATCCCATTCCCAATCCCTTCTCCCCTGGTTTCTTAAATTTTATGAATCCTGAACAATTATCTTCAAACTCGTGGGAAATGGAGTCCGGCTATCGTGGAAATGGCGGTGGTGTTGCGCCGTCTCCCCATGGTCTTTACGACCCCCAATTTGAAAAAGACAGTTGCGGCGTGGGGTTTGTTGTCCATATGAGGGGGGTCAAATCCCACCAAATTTTGGAGGACGGCATCACTATTTTGGAGAACCTGGCGCACCGGGGGGCTGTGGGATCCGACCCTTTAACCGGAGACGGCGCCGGGCTTCTCATTCAAATTCCCCACGAATTTCTGGCCAAAGAAACCAAGAAAAACAGTATTTTGCTTCCAAAAACCGGTGAATACGGCGTGGGGCTTGTGTTTTTCCCCAAGGATCCGGCTCAGAAAGAAGCTTGCATTTCCATAGTTGAAGAAATTGTTCAAGAGGAAGGCCAGGTTTTGTTGGGTTTTCGGGATGTCCCCGTGGAAAGCCAGTCGATCGGACATGTGGCCAGGAGCCTGGAACCGGCCATGCGGCACGTTTTTGTTGGCAAAGGTCCAGGAATAAAAGACGCCGACGCTTTTGAGAGGAAACTTTTCATCATTCGAAAAGTGATTGAAAAACGCGTTCAAGAATCAGATTTGCCCAACAAAAAATCCTTTTACATCACTCATCTGTCTTCTCGGGTATTGATTTACAAGGGTCAATTGAAGGCGGATCAGCTCCATCCCTATTTCCCGGATCTTAAAGATGAATCAATGAAAAGCGCTTTGTGCTTGGTTCATTCTCGCTATAGCACGAACACTTTTCCGACATGGGATTTGGCGCAACCCTTTCGGTATCTCGCCCATAACGGAGAAATCAATACCCTGCGGGGAAATATTAATTGGGTTCACGCGCGCCAGCACCTATTTGGATCGGATCTCTTCGGCCCCGATATAAAAAAACTGATTCCCCTTTTAAAAGAAGGCGGTTCCGACTCCGCCATTTTCGACAACACGCTTGAGATGCTGGTGGCGGCCGGGCGATCTCTTCCGCATGTCATGCTCATGATGATACCTGAAGCCTTGAGCGGGAATAACTTATTAGATGAAGACCTCAAGGCCTTCTACGAATACCATTCTGCCTTGATGGAACCTTGGGACGGCCCGGCGTCCATGGCTTTTACAGACGGCAATTTGATTGGCGCCATTCTGGACCGAAACGGGTTGCGGCCGTCGCGGTATGTCGTCACCAAAGATGATCGGGTCATTATGGCCTCAGAGGTCGGCGTTTTGCCGGTTGATCCGAAAGATGTCTTGTCCAAGGGCCGGCTTCAACCTGGCCGAATGTTTTTGGTGAATCTCTCAAAAGGGCGGATTGTATCGGACGAAGAGATTAAAAACGAATTAAAAAAGAGAAAGCCTTACAAAAAATGGCTTGATGAAAGAGTCGTGAGGCTGGAAAACCTTCCGGAACAAAAACCCTTTCCAGACCCCGGTCATAAAACCTTATTGGCTCGGCAGAATGCGTTCGGATACACCCTTGAAGATCTAAAAATCGTCCTCACACCCATGGCCCAAAAAGGAGAGGAAGCGGTGGGATCGATGGGAGATGATACTCCTCTTTCTGTTTTGTCCAACAAGCCGCGGCTTCTTTTTAACTACTTCAAACAATTATTTGCTCAAGTGACCAATCCGCCCATTGACTCTATTCGTGAGGAACTCGTGATGTCGACGGAAATGTTTCTGGGCCCGACGGCGAATTTGTTAGACGAGGTCCCCGAGCAGGCTCACCGGATAAAAATAAACCATCCCATTATTACCAACAAAGAGTTGGAAAAAATTAGAAATTTAAATGACGGGCATTTGAAATCCATTACCATCCCCATGTTATTCCCCGCCCATAAAGGACCCGCGGGCCTGGAACCGGCCTTGTCGGTTCTTTGCCATAGCGTCTCCAAAGCCATTCGGGACGGGTATACCCTCGTCATTCTTTCCGATCGGGGCGTCAGTAAAGAACAAGTTGCGATCCCCTCCCTGTTGGCCACCGGCGCCGTTCATCATCATCTCATTCGAGGCGGGACCCGCACTCGAATCGGTCTTGTGGTTGAAACCGGGGAGGCGCGGGAAATGATGCATTTTGCTCTTCTTCTCGGCTATGGCGCCGTGGTGGTTAATCCGTACATGGCTTTTGAAACCATTCATGAAATGGTTCGTGAGGGCTATTACGTGAAGGATTTGGATATTGAGCATGCGGAAAAAAATTTCTTGAAAGCCACCCGGAAAGGACTTTTGAAAATTATCGCTAAGATGGGTATCTCCACAATCCAAAGTTACCGCGGAGCTCAAATTTTTGAGGCCGTTGGGTTAAATCAATCGGTCATTGATAAATACTTCACGGGGACTCCCTCCCGCATCGCCGGGATTGGAATTGAATCCATCGCGCAAGAAGCCCTTTTAAGACATAGCCGGGGTTTTCCTGGGGCACAGGGCGGAGTCAAAGACTTGGAAGTCGGAGGGTTTTACCAATGGAGAAAAGACGGGGAATTTCACATGATAAATCCCGAAACCATTGGAAAACTCCAATACGCCACCCAAACTCAAAATCGTCAGGCGTTTAAAGAATTCTGTCAGCTTTTGGATGACCGCGGTAAATCCATGGCCACCCTTCGAAGCCTCATGAATCTCAAATTTTCTGATAAGCCCATTCCTTTGGATGACGTGGAACCGGCCCAAAATATAGTCCGGCGTTTCTGCACCGGGGCGATGTCTTTCGGTTCTATCAGCCGAGAAACCCATGAGAGCTTGGCTATCGCGATGAACCGATTGGGTGGCCGCAGCAACACGGGGGAAGGCGGCGAAGACGAAGGCCGGTTTAAACCCGATCAAAATGGCGATTCCCGTCGTAGCGCGATCAAACAAGTGGCTTCCGCGCGGTTCGGCGTGACCAGCCACTATTTAACGAATGCCGACGAGCTTCAGATCAAAATGGCGCAAGGGGCCAAGCCGGGCGAGGGGGGGCAATTGCACGGGCCCAAAATTTCTGAAGAAATCGCCGCGGTTCGAAACTCCGTTCCGGGCGTGACGCTAATTTCACCGCCGCCTCACCACGATATTTATTCCATCGAGGATTTGGCCCAGCTCATTTTCGACTTAAAAAACGCCAATCCCGCCGCGGCGGTGAGCGTGAAACTGGTCTCGGAAGTGGGCGTGGGGACCATTGCCGCGGGTGTTTCCAAAGGGAAAGCGGATTTGGTTTTGGTTTCGGGATCCGAGGGGGGGACCGGGGCTTCTCCCGTGACCTCCATTAAGCACGCGGGTCTTCCGTGGGAACTGGGTCTTTCTGAAACCCAACAGGTTTTGGTGATGAACGATTTGCGCGGCCGTATTCGCGTCCAAACGGATGGGCAAATCAAGACGGCACGGGATTGCGTCATCGCCTTTTTGTTGGGAGCCGATGAAATCGGTTTATCCACCGCCCCCCTGATATCCTTGGGCTGCATTATGATGCGCGTCTGCCATAACAATACCTGCCCCGTGGGCGTGGCCACTCAAGATCCGGAACTTCGGAAAAAATTCCGAGGAAAACCGGAATATGTGGTCAATTATTTCACGATGCTTGCTGAAGAAATTCGGGAAATCATGGCAAAGTTGGGTTTTAAGACGGTGGATGAAATGATCGGCCATACGGAAAAATTGGAAATGGAGCCGGCCATCAACCATTGGAAGGCGAAAGGGCTGGATTTATCCGCTCTCCTTTATAAATCCAAGTCTGACCCGTCGGTTCCTCTCCGGTGCGTTGAAAAACAAAAGCACGCGTTAGAGCAGGCGATTGATTGGAAACTCATCGAACTCTCTAAGCCCGCATTTGAATCCGGAGAGAAGATTTTTCACGAATTTGAAATTTCCAACAAAAATCGAACGGTGGGGGGGATTTTATCCAACGCGATCTCCAAGAAATTCGGCAGCAAAGGGCTCTCGGGGGATACCATCCATTTCAAATTCAAAGGATCCGCCGGCCAAAGTTTTGGCGCCTGGCTGGCTCCCGGAGTGACATTGGAGCTTGAAGGGGATTCCAATGATTATGTTGGCAAAGGTCTCTCCGGCGGGCGGCTTGTTATTTACCCGCCGAAAGAAAGCGGTTTTGTGGCGGAAGAAAACATTCTCATTGGGAATGTGGTTCTTTATGGGGCCGTTCAAGGAGAGGCGTTTTTTAGAGGTCGCGCGGGAGAACGGTTTGCCGTGCGAAATAGCGGCGCGAAAGCGGTGGTGGAGGGCGTGGGGGATCACGGATGTGAATATATGACGCGGGGAACGGTGGTTATATTGGGAGAAACAGGCCGAAACTTCGCCGCTGGAATGTCCGGCGGGATCGCATATGTATTGGATGAAAAGGGTCATTTCGGGGACCGATGCAACAAGTCGATGGTCGATTTGCTACCCGTCAAAGGGACGGAGGATGCCGCTGAATTAAAGGGACTCATTGCCAAACACGCTGAACTGACCGGAAGCGCCGTGGCTAAAAAGATTTTGGATAAATGGGAAGTTTATTTGCCCCAATTCGTGAAGGTGTTTCCACAGGAATATCAGCGGGCTTTGGCGGATTGGGAGAAAAAAAGAAAAGTGGAGGTCCCCAAGGAACTCGAAACCGTAGGGATGGAAGAAAGTGGGTGAGTTAAGAGGATTCTTAAAATATCCAAAGGAAGATTTTCCCTATCGCCCTGTTGAAGAGCGGGTCAAAGACCATAAGGAAGTTAATACTCCTTTGGAAAAAAAGAAGGTCTCAGAACAGGGGGCCCGGTGCATGGATTGCGGCGTGCCCACTTGTCATTGGGCCTGTCCTGTCGATAATTTAATACCCGATTGGAATGATTTGACCTTTAAAGGTCGATGGAAAGACGCCCTTGAGCGGCTTCATCGGACAAACAACCTTCCCGAAATTACGGGACGCGTGTGCCCGGCGCCATGCGAAGTATCTTGTGTCCTCGGACTTATTGAGCCGCCGGTGAGCATCAAACTTAACGAATTCACCATTATCGAAAACGGCTTCCAAGAAGGATGGGTAAAACCTGAACTGCCTAAAACCCGAACGGGAGAAAAAGTGGCCGTGATTGGATCGGGCCCGGCGGGTTTGGCTTGCGCTCAGCAGTTGAACCGGGCGGGACACACCGTGACTGTTTTTGAAAAGGCGGACCGCATCGGCGGCCTGCTTCGTTATGGCATCCCGGATTTTAAGCTGGAAAAATGGGTGCTCGATCGGCGCATTAATATATTTAAGGATGAAGGAATCATCTTTAAGACCAACGCCCACGTCGGGGTTAACATCGCGGTGGATGATCTTTTAAAGGAATTTGACGCCGTCGCGCTGTGCGGAGGCTCCGAGCAGCCGCGGGACCTCCCCGTTCCCGGCCGGGAACTCAAAGGCATTCACTTCGCCATGGAATTTTTGCCTCAACAAAATCGCCGGAATGCGGGGGACGCCATCCCCCAAGAATCTGAAATTTCAGCGAAAGGAAAAAACGTGGTCATCCTGGGGGGCGGAGACACGGGATCCGATTGTATAGGCACTTCCATTCGGCAGGGCGCTAAAAGCGTGACGTCGTTCGAACTGTTACCCAAGCCCCCTCTTGAGAGAGCGGAGGACAACCCTTGGCCGGAGTGGTCTCGTATTTTGAGGCAATCTTCATCTCATAAAGAAGGCGGGATGGTGGAATATGGAGTTTCAACAAAACGCTTTATCGGCGAAAAAGGGCGGGTGACGGGACTCGAGGCCGTCCGCGTGGAATGGAAAAAAGACGCCTCTAGCCGGATGTCCCCTGTTGAAATTCCGGGATACCAGTTCAC
>JAKLIS010000210.1 GCA_022709485.1 Elusimicrobiota bacterium
TTTACCTTGGCAACTTCCCCTTCAACCTCAATCCCCTTCGGGCCGACCCTCGCCTTTTTGATCCACCCAATGGGGTCCCGGGAGTCGTGCTGCCAGAGAAGCGGAAGCGGGAGCTTGAATTGCGCCCCCTCCGGCTCGACAATATCCCCAACGCGGTCTGTCTCGGGAGTAGAGGCAATTCCCTCAAATCTGCGGGATTCATCATCAACGGATTTCAGGTTGATGGTCGAATAGACATACTTCATCCCTTTTCATTTCTTTCTTTTCCCCAAACGCGGGGAGAAGATGTGTTTCTACAATGCTTCCCTATGGCGGTCTTTCAACTCTCCGCGTTTTCCCGGGTTGAAACTATTCACCTGGGCAAAATACCCGGTAACTCGGGTAATATGTTCAACGCGGAGTCCGCCATAAATGGCCTTGTCAAGCTCTTGTGGGGTCATAGAGGCCATTTTTGTCTTGGGTATAGAGGTCACACCGCCGTTTTGATAAAATCCATAGCGGTCGTCGGAGAAAACAAAGTTCTCCCCTTCCTCTCCCCACTTCAAAAACTCTTTGCGGGAATCTAAAAAGTGCTCGAATTCGTCAAGGGTCAATTTCTGGCTTCAAACTCCTTGATTTCGGCCCGACTGAATATTTTTACGGGGCCGTTTTTTTGGTCATTGTCCCAAAGGGAACGGGGGGCCTTGTGTTTTATGGGGAGGTTAAAGCCATGAATGGCATTCAAAACCTCGCGCTCGGCCCCCGCAAATTCATCCTTGGAGTCCAATTTTGAAAAATCGAAGGTAAAGGTCTTGCCCTTTCTTCGCATAATGGTCCTCCTATTGGCTTATGCGCCGGTTTGGGGTGTTTTTACCGTTATGGAGGCTATTTTTTCTGAGATTCTTTGCTGAGAAATGCCCATTCGCCTTGATATTTCGATTTGCGTAAACCCTTGCAAATACAAGCGAATTATTTTTCTTTCCTTGGGCGCAAGCGTAGATAGGAATTGTTGAAAAAATATTTTTCTTAGGGATTTTTCTTCGGCGGGATTTTGGACAGAAAACAAAAGGCACCGTCCTTTCCGGCAATAATGCCAGTTAGGAGGTGCCTCTGTTTGTTCAGGTGGGCACCCCTGGGTTAATTTCTAACCCTCGGGGTTTTCCGGTGGGGTCTAAATTTTAGTAATGCCGAATTACATTAAGCGGAACTTCAGAATATTTTAATTTTATGCTCCTTTCGGGATAGGGGCCAATATCTGCATACCAAAAAGGCATGATATAGAGATTTGTCACCCCCCGACATACCCGTGGAATTGAAAGAGTAATAATTTCGGCGATCTTTCGAGCCTGCTCTAATTCTCTTTCTTCGGGACCATTCAAAACGTTCTCCTGAGTTGCCCGGGATTTCCGCTCCCGGGCTGGCGGCTATGGGAGGAGAGAAACGCCCCGGTATTACCGCCCCGGGGTGGCGGGAAATCAATTTTTATAAAATTCCGGTTTTTCCGCCGGTCCTTTTATGACAATCATTTCTTGCCGCCAACGAAAAATATTTTATATTCTTTTTTTCGTGGTTCGGGGTTCATCGCCATTAAAGCAACGGCATTAAAACTTGCCATAAGGGGATCAATTTTGCCCGTTCCGCTTGCCTGTTTCGTGATAATTATCGCGTTCCCCCTCGGTTCAACTCGTGCATTGCCAACACACCATTCCATCAACCTTGAGCCGCTATGGATAATTGATTTTTCGGCAACACACCTTTCCATCGTTTTTATGGCCCCCGACAATCTCCATCCCTGCGGTATCCCCACAATCCGATCGTGATTCATTCCCCGGCCCTGCAATTCGTCAATAATTTCTCCAATTCCTACCGGATCAACCCCAATCCGGTCCAAAAGGGATGATTGTTCACATCTCATGACAATATCGCCGACCTGTTTGATATCTTCCCCAATTTCTTCGACAATAACCAGATCGCCATCACCCTGAAAATCTCTATATTTTGAGGCTTCGGATTTTCTGCGTTCAAGTGCAATGGGATGAGCCCACGCCTTTATCCAAAGCATCCATTTTTTTGTTTCCGTTATTCTCCCCAATACTGCCATCCCCAAAAGATCATCAAGACCACCGCCATCAATCCCAATTACAACGACTTCAGATTTTTCAAGAAGCAAGTCAAGCGTAACTTCTCCGGCTGCATCCCTCCAAAACTCCGCCCCGGCCCACCCCCGAGACTTTAATGCCAACCCCATTTCAACGTTCAGATGTTTCGCAAGAAACCCCTGCATCGATTCCGCCCCGGCCTCTTCCGCCTTCTTAAACTCCCTCAGTAAAAACTCCTCATCAACCGAAGCCCCAAGGTTTGGATTCGTCACATAAAAATATTTAGGATCCAGGTGCTTTTTCTCGTCCAAAATTGCCCTTGGAAACTCATAAATGATTGGCAGAAATCTATTGTCGTCTATCCGCCCATCACGGACCCCGCGGGCATAGTCAAGCTTTTGTTTAAATACGCCAGCCGGAGCCTCATCGCTTTGAGTGCTTAGATAGATCACGGCGCCCTCCGGTCTTGATGCAAGGCCGCCCGTGGCCTCTCGGAGCATATTTTCTGCCCCAATTTTCTTTCCAAACAACCAAAGCTCATCAACAAGAATCCACCCCGCCTTTTTGCCCCCAACCGTTTCCGAGTCTGCAGCAACAACCTTCAGGACCGCCCCGGTCTGTCTATGGGTAATTTGTCGGTAATGTTCCTGTATATGCATCAAGTCCGACAATTCTTCGTCGGCCTTCACCATGTCCCGGGCCGGGAAAAAAGAATTATTGGCAATTTCCACAGTTGGGGCAAGGATTGTAAATTCCGCAGATTCCCTCCAATTTCGGATAAGGGCCGTCAGCATTATCCCCGCCCCGCAACTTGATGATTTACTATTCTTTTTGCTTATCAAAAGAAAGAATTCCGATATCATCCTGCGTCCAGAATTGGGGTTATATGCCCCAAAAATGGCCGATACAAAATCAAAAAGCCATTTTCTGCCAGCCATTCCAAGGGTAGGCCTCCCCAAAACATCCATGAGCCTCAATTCCTTAAAAACGGCGAGGGCGCTTTCTGCCTCATCCGGGAAAAGCGGAGGATTTACAATTAAAGACTCACCGGACAAAATTCTTTTTTCCCAATCAATACAACTTGTTTTCCATTCCATCAATCTCACTACCTCCGCGGCGGCATACTGACTTTAAATCTTCCAGACCCCGCAGTCTTTGCCTTTTCATTCGACTCTTCCTTTTTGCTCTTTTTGCCCTCCTGAACCTTACTATGGAAAAAAGGCAGGGCGGCAATAGCGAGACGGGCCCTTAATTCTGGATCCGCATCGGGATCGTTTATAACTTTTAGCGCATATGTTAATGGGTCAAACTTTCCTTCTTCTTGATTTTGTTGTTTATTTTTATTATCAATCGGCTCTTTTTCTTCCCCTTTTTTCTTCGTGCCCCTTGGCCTTCCGGCCCCGGGCCTATATCCCCCTCGTCCCATTTTTTGATTCTCCTTTTTTTCAAAAAAAATCAAACCCAAAAATTAATTCTGCGAATGAGGCTCACCGCGATTTCCAGCCACCACCATCAAAAACACTTTTTCACCCCCCCCTATCCCTTTGTTCTTGTTCTGTTTTTTTAATGTGACATTCTATGCAAACCCATTGGCGGTTCTGGTCATTGTCCTTTCCCCCAAGGTGCAGCGGGTATATATGATCCA
>JAKLIS010000211.1 GCA_022709485.1 Elusimicrobiota bacterium
TCTCCCAGAGGGAGAGGGAGGAAGAGGGCGCGCCACTAAAGAATTCGGGCTCCCTCTCCCGCTTGCGGGAGAGGGCCGGGGTGAGGGCGCCCATTAAATTCTCCACCATCTTCTGGGAGCGGATTTCCGCTTCCTTATAAAACGCTTCAAAAGAAGAGAGGCCAGAAATCGTCCCCGGTTCCATGTTCCCAGTTCCCGGTAAAACCGGTTTTTCTAAACCGGGAACCGGGAACCGGGAACTGGGCACCATCTTCTTGTACTTTTCCCATTCCGTTGGCGTGAGAGCAAAATCCAGCAATTTCTTGGTTAAATTCAAATATTCACTTCGAGCCATCAAACGCCGCTCCTCCGGCGTCCGCGCCAGTTTTCGAATGGCCGCGTTCTCTAATTTTTCAATGGCATCAAATAACGGCTGGGGCCGAATGGAATCTGACAAAAGGACATATTGAATGTATTTTTTAAAGTGGGGCGTTCTGGAAAGCGAAACGCCTTTGGCCGCGCAGAGCTTTTGGAGGCCGGCGTAATATTCTCCAAATCCAATTTCTCCGGCCCGATACGCCACGCTCTCCGCCAAAAGGGCACCCAGTTCCTGTTCTTTCAGCACCCGAGACAATTTCTCAATGACGTTTCGCCGCTCCCGCTCCACTTGCGCAAAATCAAGGGAGGTCTCCAAATCATAGGCTTTAAGAAACCGGGCAATGTCACATTCCACTTCGATAAGGCCACTCGGATTTTCTTCTGACGACTCTGGAAATAATCCCTCCGGCAACTCCGGTTTTTGATCCCCTTTAGAGGGTGAAACCGGCGCGGACTCCTTTTGATTTGCCGGCTCCTGGGGGATTTCTTCATCGGGAACCGTTTCTATTTCCAAATCCATGTCCAACATTTCAAGGTCTTCGGTGGTTTGGCTGTCTGGCGCGCCCGGCTTGGGGAGGGATTTTAAAGATAAAGCCCGGGCCAATTTTTTCACATACGGTCCCATCCCGATTTTCCCCGATTGATAGGCCGTTAAAAAGCGGTCAAAATTCGCCAGAGGGGAGGAGAAAACTTCTGTTTTTTCCTCCGCGAGGGCCGCGGCTTCCTTCTCCAACTGGCGCGAAATTTTTTCTTTTAGACCCCTTGAATCCAAATACGCCTTAACATTGGCCTCATAGTGCCTTTCATTGTCTACCCCAATAAAAGCCGGCGGCTCCGCCGGGGACGTAATCCCCACATAAGAAGGAGCCGCAATTAAATTTTTCTGCAAATAGGCATCGGCCACCTCTTTGACGATGGCTTTCTCCGAAAACGCCCGAAATCTTGAAAAATCAAACGGTCCAAAGGCCCCTTCCACGCCCACTTGACCCACGGCTCTTTTTTCAATCAATGATTCAAGAACCCTCGCGATATTTCCCTGCGCTTCGGAATTAAGGTGCACGTCCTGGATTAAAAGAACTGAACCTTTGCGCCCTGGCCCCGCCGAATACACCTCCTGAATAGAAGCCGCGTTAAGTGGGACGGCCTGCATCAGATTTCGAAATTCAGGAGGGAATTGGGACCATTTTTTGTCACGGGTGGGGAAACCCAGGGATTGAGGAGAAAGGGCTTTGGCCACCCCCGGAATCTGGTTCAAAAGGGTTTGGGCGGGAAAGGAAGAAGCGGGCCTCAACCCCCCGGGCAAAGACGCCAAAATGGGCCCTTTTTCCTTGGTCTGGCGGGCCTGAATCGCCGCTTGACGGTCCTTCCAAATATTCGCTTCGCCAAGGGCGCCTAAAACAACCTGGGTGGATGCAAATAGAACGGTCAAGAAAACCGTGAAGATTTGTTTGATGGTTAGGTTCATACCCTCTTATATATATGGAAAGGGATTAAGAACGCATTGAGGAGGGGTTAAGATTTACTTAAGAAGATTTGAGCTGAAAAATAGAGTCAAAACCGTTGCCTCCCCCTGGCTGTCTGGCGGAAAAATCGCCCAGTGATGAGGCAAGGGGGGAAGAACAGTTCCCGGTTCCCGGTTCCCGGTTCCCAGTTCCCCGTTCCCAGAGAAAGACATTCTTTTCCTCGAACAAGCCAGAAGCGCTGAGGAGGGGAGAGGGCCTACCCCACCTGTCGTTGTAGAAACGGAAAATATGTAAAATTGGGGTCTAAATTGAGACACCGAAAAGGAAAAGAAATAAATTCCAATGAAGTCACAACAAATTGAAGTCATCAAGAAGAAATTTCATCGGGAATGGCTTCTCATTGATGTGGATAAGTTCGATGAATCCACTACAACACCCATCTCGGGGCGCTTGCTGGCCCACAGTCCGCGCCGATCTGACGTTTACGCCTTTTTGAAAAAAATCAAACGACCCCATCTACCCCACATAGAATACTCGGAAGATAACCTTCCCAAAGGTTACGCCGTAGCTTTTCTGAATATCTATGACGGCCTTCCCGCTTAATCTCAACCAAAACCTTATTTCCTGTTTGGCCCTCCTCAAGACAAAAAACAAAAAAATCAGTCTCAAAATGGCCTTGGACACAGGCGCCAGTTTAACAATGGTGTCTTTTGACTCGGCTACGGCGATTGGCATAGACCCAGCTCAATCAAATCGAAAAGTCAACGTCACCACAGGAAATGGGGTAATTTGGGCTCCCATCATCATTATTCCTCGGTTTCAAACTTTGGGCCAAGAGATTAAAAATCTTGAGGTTGTGGTGCATGACCTCCCCCGTGAGGGAATTGTTGACGGTTTAATTGGATTGAATTTCCTGAAACATTTTCACCTCTCACTGAATTTCATCGATAAAACAATGGAAATTCTTCCTCCCCATTTTATTTGCTAGTCTCCGGCCATCATGTCCAAAGAATTGCGCGAAAAACTTCAAAACACATCGAAAAAAGTGGCTGACCTGGGGAGGTTTCTTTGACATCCCCGGCAACACCTCCAAAGTTAAAGACCTTGAACTGAAAGCCTCCGCCCCCGACTTTTGGCAAAACCCGCAAACCGCCCGCCCCATCATGCGGGATTTAGAATCGGCCAAAGATACCCTTCGCCTTTGGGAAAAATTAGAGAAAACTCTTCAAGATCTCTCCGCGCATTTGGATCTGGCGGAAGAAGCCGGAGATGCCCAAGAAGAGGAAGAAGTTTCTAAAGGCTTGGAGAAATTTTTTGACGAGGTGCGGGCGCTGGAGCTCCGCGCGCTTCTTTCAGGCCCGCATGACAAAGCGGATGCCATTCTCACCATTCACTCCGGCGCTGGCGGAACCGAAGCCTGTGACTGGACCGACATGCTTTTCCGCATGTACAACCGCTGGTCCGAAAGAAAGGGGTTCGCGTTTGAAATCACCGATATTCTTTTGGGAGAAGAAGCGGGAATTAAAAGCGTCACGGTTTTGGTCAAAGGCCAACACGCCTACGGGCTTTTGAAAGGGGAAGCCGGCGTCCACCGGTTGGTTCGAATTTCGCCCTTTGATGCCAACGCGCGCCGACATACGTCGTTTGCCGCCTGCGATGTCCTGCCAGAAATCGAGGAAGAAATTGACATTCAAATTAACGAAGCCGATTTAAAAGTCGACACCTACCGATCATCCGGAGCGGGGGGCCAACATGTCAACAAAACAGAATCGGCCGTGCGCATCACGCATATTCCCTCCGGTATTATTGTCGCCTGTCAAAAGGAACGATCTCAAATAAAAAACCGGGCGATGGCGATGAAAATTTTAAAAGCCAAACTTTATGAATTGGAGGAAG
>JAKLIS010000212.1 GCA_022709485.1 Elusimicrobiota bacterium
CCCTTGCCTTTGGTGTGGAAATTGGTGCAAGCCATGAGGCTGAACTCCGGGGGGAGCAGGTTGGCCGTTTCCGGTTTAAGGGTGACGAAATAGCGGCAGAGGTGTTTGAAGAAGCGGCGCAGGTCTTTGTGGATGGCCTTTTCGAGGTGGCGCGGGTGGCCAAAATGCCGCTTCAGCGGGCCTCTCGTTGCACCATTGGAACCTCTTTAAGTTCCGTTCAGCATGATTGGGCGGTTCGCCAGGGATATCTGATTCCCTTGGACAAAGGCCAGACGGAATCCTTCAGGCCCGCGGAGGATTTATTGGCGGCCGATCGCGGGGGGCTGGTGTATGAACCTGAAATCGGCTGGCATGAAGATCTCATTGAATTCGATTTTTCATCGATGTATCCGGAAATCATGATCCGCCACAACGTGAGCCCTGAGAAGATCAATTGCGCTTGTTGTTCGGAAAACAAAGTGCCGGAGATCCGTCATCATATTTGCACGCGCAAAGCCGGCATGATGCCCGAGATTTTAGGGCCCATTGTGAGTAAGCGCCAAACGTACAAAGAAATGATCAAAGCCGGCCATCCGCAAAAAGAAATTTTCAGGCGGCGCCGGGAGGCGTTTAAATGGATGCTGGTGACTTGTTTCGGGTATTTGGGATTTCGAAATTCGCGGTTCGGCCGGATTGAGGCCCATGAGTGTGTGAGCGCTTATAGCCGCGATATTCTTCTTCAAGCCAAAGAGACCGCGGAAAAAGAGGGATTTCATTTCGTTCACGCCATCGTGGATTCATTGTGGCTCAAAAAACCGGGGGCCACGGAGGCCGACGTGGAGGCGGTCCGGCAAAAAATTGAGGAAGCCACAGGGCTTCCGCTCGGCTACGAAGGGCGCTACCGCTGGATTTATTTTTGCCGGTCAAAGGTTAACCCCCTGGTGGGGGTGCCGAACCGCTATGTGGGCGCTTTTACGACGGGAGAACTTAAAGTGCGGGGAGTGGAACTCCGCCGCCATGACAGCCCGCCTTTTATCAAAGCGCTGCAGCGCGATATGCTTCAAATTATGGCGCGCGCGCAAAATTTATCGGAATTGATGAAACTGAGAAATGAGGTGGCGGGGGTGGTGGACGATTTTCGGGATAGATTGAAATCAGGACAGATGTCGCCGGTGGATTTGGCGGTCAGCTTTCAATTGACGCGGGACCCCGATCATTACATTAACGCGACGCTCTCTTCGATTGCCGCCAAAAAGCTCAAAGCGGGGGGGATTGATGTGCAGCCGGGGGAGCTGGTTCAATACGTGGTGGCGGAAGAACATGACAAAGTGAAAGATTGGCGGGTGATGCCGCTCGCTTTTATTGAAGAAAGCTTTGATTTTGACCACGCCTTTTATGAACGGCTTTTGGACCGCGCCTTGGAAATAACGCCTTTTACCTTTCCAAAGCCGTCTCCGGCGGTTCCGTCTTCTCTTATCATCAAAACCGCCAACGGCCGCGCCGCCCAACTGGTTTTCGATTGGGCGGTGTGAGGGGGAACCTAAGGAAATGCGCACTCCCTCTCTCTTTAGGAACCCTCACCCCGCCCTCTCCCGCTTTCGCGGGAGAGGGAGACAACCGAAGAGAAAGCGCGCTCCCTCTCCCTTCGGGGAGGGCCGGGCCTGCCCGCCGTAGCCCGAAGGGCGAAGGCGGGGTGAGGGCCCCTAAAAAAGTTCGCGACTCCCTCAAACAAAAGCGCGCTCCCTCTCCCACTCGCCCGCCTTCGGCGGCCTCGCGGGAGAGGGAGGACCTGTGAAAATGCGCTCCCCTACTAGGCACTAGGCACTTCCCTCCTCATTTTCCCTCTACAGCTTTTCCGTCGGTTGTATTAGAATAGCGCTCATGAAAACATTAAAAATTTCCCTCATAATTTTGTTCTTCTTCGTCGCGGTTTCTTCTTTAAAAGCGGAACTCTCGAGCCCGCTTTTTCCCATCGAAAACATGGGAACTCATTTTCCGGTTCCCTATGAAAAATACGGGAATTTTTCGGGCGCCGGGACCAAGGCGTACAAATACAAAGTGTTCGACGGAGAAAGGTTGAAACATGCCGTCGGAGCGGGCATTTTTCCCAACACCGAGAGCATCAAAGACGATCCCGCCTATAAAGAATGGCTTAAAAAAGCCCCCGCGGATAAAAATCCCTGGAAATTCGTGAACTCCGGCGATCCGCAAACAGATTTTTACATTTGGACCACTACGCCGAGAATGGACCCCGGCACCCGGTTATTTTTTTCCGCGGAAGCTTTGGTAAATGCGGGCCACATTGAGCACGCCATCAAAGCCTATTTCGCGGCCTTTGTGCATTTTCCGGGAGAACCCGTTTGGTCGGCCGATCAAAGTTTCGTTTGGTACATCGGCCCGGCGGCCTTGAACCGCATTGAGGCCTTGACCAATCATTATCCGGAACTCGGGGTCAGGTTAACCGGAGCCTCCTGCGTCATTGAAAACGCGGAAGACACGGACCTAAAAAACGATCTGGTCATAGTGTCTCCTGGAAAATGGGAAAAAATGTCCGCTCGGAAATTGGGCATCGACGGGCTCAAAGTTATAAAGGAACGTGGGAAAGGCCGGGTGCGCCTGGTTCAATTTGAAAACAAACATTGGCAGATGCGGGTGAATGGCGAGCCGTTTGTGGTTCATGGCGTCAGCTATATGCCCACGGTGGTTGGTTTTCATGTTGACGGTTACGGCCATAAATGGATGTTTGAGGATAAAGACCACAATAAAAAAGCGGACGCCCCGTATGACGCGTGGATGGATGCCAATAAAAATGGAAAAAAGGATCCTGACGAAAAGCCTGTGGGGGATTTTCAACTGATGAAAGACATGGGCGTTAATGCCATCCGGTTATACCGTTTATCGGAAAGTTTGCTTTACAATCCGCGCGAATTTAATAAGCCGCTTCTTCGAGATTTGTATAAAACCTACGGCATCGGGGTCATCATGGGGGATTTTCTGGGCGCCTATACGGTGGGATCCGGGGCGGATCCGGAAGTGGGAACCGATTACACCAATTCAGCCCAAAAAAGGCGGATGAAAGAACTGGTCCGGCGTTATGTGTTGGATCATCGTAAAGAGCCCTACGTCCTCATGTGGCTTTTGGGAAATGAAAACATGATGTCGGCCGATTACACAGGTGTGAACGCCACCCGAACCATGGCCTCCCGGCAGCCCGCCGCCTATCTCAAATTTGTGAACGAAGTGGCGGAGATGATTCACCGTTTGGATCCGGACCATCCGGTGGCCGTCGGCAACTGGGAACCCACCTATTTGGCGGAGCACGCCAAATATGCGCCTGCCGTTGACATCATGGGCATCAATTCTTATCAGGGTGTCATGGGGTTCGGGGCTCTTTGGCAAAAAGTGAGCGAAAAATTTGATCGCCCGGTTCTAATAACCGAGTACGGCGTTGACGCCTATGATTGGCGAAATGACACCGAAGATGAAAAAGGCCAGGCGGATTACCACGCCGGCAATTGGCGGGATATTGAGCATCATTTGGCCGGCGGCCCGGGGGAAGGAAATTCCATCGGGGGCGTCATTTTTGAATGGGTGGACGAATGGTGGAAAAGCAACCAGGGGAGCTGGGATTCCCATGATCGAACCAAAGATCAGAACATGGCCTATCCGGATGGGTTTTCGTCGGAAGAATGGCTGGGTGTGTTTTCGCAAGGCGATGGAGT
>JAKLIS010000213.1 GCA_022709485.1 Elusimicrobiota bacterium
TCCGGTTGGACCAAACAATCGTCAAATTCAACAATTTCGTGAGATTCAGGAGCATAAAAACCGGCTGTTAATTTTTGGCCGTCCCGGCCGAAGGGGACCTGCACTTTATTGCGATAACGAAAATCCTGAGGGGAGGCAATGACTTCGTTCACCCGAAGATTTTCAAGCCCCCCTATGCGTTGGAGTGTTTCAAGGACAATATCCGCTTTAAACTTAGATCCCTCCTGGGCTCCCATATGCTGCCAGTCGCATCCGCCGCAATAATGAAAACGCCTTTCATCAGGCGAAGAAATGTTTTTGAGTCTGGAAACATCAAAATGATAGGGACAGGGAGGGATGATTCGGGCCAGAGAGGGCTCTTTTATATCACGAGGAATCCATCGGGAATAATTTTTTCTGTCCTCGATTTTATCTGCAAAAATCTTCTCGCCTGGAAGAGTATACGGGACAAAAGCCACTTTCGCGGGCTCGGATTGGGCCCGCCCCACTCCGTCTCCTTTTAAGGCCAGGCGGTCAATTTTCAAAAGATCGCTGGTCAATTTAAAGGAGGACCTCAAGAGCTTGGCGGCCGGTCATTCCCACCGTTATGCCTAGTTGGGAAGCGGGCGTCGTGGTGGCGACCACTTTAGCGTCCAGAAGATCCTCAATGGTCTTCACGCCTCGAACCATGGCGGCCGCCTCGCCCAATTTTTCCGCCGCTTCCACATTCAAAAATCCGCACATGACGAATCCTTTTGAACCCTTTGCCAAAACCAGCGGAGCTTTATTGAAAGGGACTTCGATTCCCAGTCCCGTCTTACCGTTTAGTTCAACTTGCTGTGTTCTCATTTTTTCTCCTGAATTATTAAAAATCATATTAGATTTCGTGTGAAAACCCTCTTCTTTCTTATTTTTCCTTTTTGGAGATTTTCTCTCTCTCCCCCCTTCTTGTCAAACGAACTTCCCTCGTGTACAATCCGAAAACGATGACGCAAATTATTACTGCCTGCATTGGAAATTATCCCCGGATCGGAGAAGATAAAGACCAGCAACGCCATCGGCGGGCTTTCCAGCACTTGCAAACGGGCGAACTCTCCCGACACGCCTTTATGGATGTCCAGCATTCCCTGGTTCAAGAAGTCATCCGGGAACAAATCGACGCCGATATTGATGAAGTCACCGACGGCCAAGTGTCCTGGAACGACCCTATCACAAAGTTTTGCGAAAATATCAAAGGCATTAAAATAACGGGCCTCTCTCGCTATTTTGACGCCAATTTTTATTACCGGGTTCCGGTGATTATTGGCAAACCAAAAAAGATCGGAACTGTTCTGGCCGAAGATTTTCAAATGGCCAATGAAATGTCCCCCAAACCCGTCCGCGCGATATTAACAGGACCCCTCACGTTGGCCGTCCACACAGTATCTGAATATAAACCTTTGGCAACGCTATCGAGCCGGATTTCTTTTTTTGGCGAAATCATCCGAGAAGAGATTAGAGCGCTGGTCCATCGAGGAGCTAAAATCATTCAAATCGATGAACCTTCCCTTCCACATTTCGCCGAAGAGATCCCCACTCTTTCCAAAATATACGGATCCATGCTGGATTATCCCGGCATTCGAAAAATCATGGCGATTTATTTTTCTCCTTTGGCCCCTTTATTAAAGAGCCTTCAAAAACTCCCATTCGACGCTATTAATCTGGACTTTTCTTACGATGAAAAAAATTTGGTCGATGCTCTTTTAGAGGAAATGCCGGCCAAAATCATTGGGTTTGGGATCCTTAATGCCCGGTTCACCCAATTGGAACAAATACCTCCCCTGGCCCAGTTGATTCGCCGGTTTATTGACAAATTTAAACCGGAATCTCTGTACATTACCCCATCCACAGGCCTCGAGTATCTCCCGAGAAATTCAGCGATTGCCAAAACTCAACTCTTAAACAAAATTAAATTGGCAGTGACGGAAAAATGAAAAAGGAAACCCTCACGGCCGGTCAAAAGAAATTAAACTCTTTTGGCATTAAACTTCCCCTCATGCCCCTCACCACCCCCAGTAGCCTTCCCAAACCGCCGGAATTGAAAGAACTTCGGTTCAAAGTGTCCAAAGGGGTTCAATCCGCCGAGGAATTAGAAAGAAAGGAAAAGCTCTCTATCGGTATTTGGGTTCGAGAGCAAGAGCGACGGGGATTTGACGTCCTTTCGGACGGTGAAATGGATCGAAGCGACTTTATTAGTTATTTTGCCGGCAAAATTAAGGGGTTCCCGCCCGGCGGACTGGTGCGGGCCTTCGGAAATCGTTACTACAAACGCCCCATTATAACGGGAAAGCTCGAATGGCAAGGGCCCATCATTTTAAACACATGGCAGTTTGCCCAACGATCAGGGAACAAAGTGGTCAAAGCCGTCGTGACAGGGCCTTACACACTCATGGATTGGTCCTTCAATGAATTTTATCCGTCCAGAGAAGCCATTTGCCGGGATCTGACTCGAATTATTAAGAAGGAATTGGAGATTCTCATCGAAAACGGGGTGAAAATCATTCAGATTGACGAGCCCGCCCTTTCTTCGAGGCCGGGAGAATTTAATTTGGTGGCCAGCGCATTGAAAGAGTTGACTGAGGGCCTCCGCGCTTATTTTATTCTTCATCATCGGCATGGAAATCTGACCACGCTCTGGCCGAAGATGATTCATCTCCCTGTGGATAATCTGGCCTTTGAAATGACCAATCCCAGCCTTCCGGTTCTTCCTTTGGTTAAAAAATATCCCACCAAAAAAGATTTAACCGTGGGTATTATTGAGGCGCACAACCATGTTGTGGAAACTCCCCGCCTGGTTCTCGGCCGGGCGAAAGAAGCGCTAAAAGTCATTCCCAAAGAACAGATTTGGTTTTCAACCAACGCAGGCCTTCGAACTCGAACATCCGACGAAGCGGTTCAAAAACTGACTGTTCTTGGCGAAACCGTCCTCAAGCTTCGCGAAAGGTAATAATCCCTCACCCCGGCCCTCTCCCGCTTGCGCGGGAGAGGGAGACGACCTAAGAGAAAGCGTTCTCCCTCTCCCTTTGGGAGAGGGTCAGGGTGAGGGTTCCTAAAATGAAGCGCACTCCCTCTCCCTTTGGGAGTGGGTCGGGCCTGCCCGCCGAAGGGCGAAGGCGGGGTGAGGGCGCCTGAAAATAAAAAAGGAGCCGTCTTTGGACGGCCCCTTTTTTTAATAACTGGCTAATTTAAATTAGCATCCGCATGGTTTTCTTGGTCCCATATTATTACCCCCCAACTCGATTAAGTTTTTTCATTCTATTTTGCCGCCAGCGTGAAATACTCTTTCGACCCATTCGGGTCGGCTTTCATCGTCTTGGCTCCCGGTTTCCAACTGGACGGGCAGACTTCGCCGGTTTTTTCAACCTGCTGAAAGGCCGCTAATACCCGAAGAACTTCTTGCGGGTTCCGTCCCACCGCCAAATCATGGACCACTTCATAAACCACCTGGCCTTTGGGATTAATAATAAATAACCCCCTCAAGGCAACTCCATCAGCGGTGAGCACTCCATAATCGTTCGCGACGGTTTTTTTCAGATCAGACAAAAGAGGATATTGAATCTCGCCCAAGCCCCCGTCTTTTCTCGGGGTATTCAACCACGCCAGATGAGTGAATTCGCTGTCGACAGAGCAGCCCAATATTTCAGTGTTTAACTTTT
>JAKLIS010000214.1 GCA_022709485.1 Elusimicrobiota bacterium
AATCCTTCCCAGAAGACCGGGTTTTGGAAGGGGACGGCAGTAGGCATAGTCCCCGATGGGGCTGCCTCCTGCAATAAATGTCTCGACCGGACCCGCGAGGAGGGAGAGCCCGGTCTTTCTTCCGGTGAGCTTTCTCATTATGTTGGGGGGCGGGGTAAAGATGATTTACGATTTCTCCGTCTATCATCATATCGGCAGTCTTGATGTCATCATTTTTATGAGCGGCATTTTGGTTATTTTGGTTGGGCTATTGGCCGATTTGATTGTCGTCGTGAGCAGAAAACTGGGCGATGCCAAGCCTCCTCAGTCATAAATTCCGCCCCGTATGACCAGGCGAAAAACATTTCCGCCCAAAAACTCTCTCCCTCCTGAAAATGTCGATAAGAAATTAATGGTTGGAGCGGCTATCGGGCTTCTCTGGTTCCTATTCGTTTTTGTCCGCTACGCTCAAATTCAAGGTTTGCCCAGCTTACGCCCTTTCCCTCAAATTTTTTCCGGTTCCTTGGTTCCTTCCTTCTCCCTCATTTTATTGTACTTGAAAGAATTTATTCTCTACGCGGGATTTCTTTTTGGATGCGCGGCCGTCGGATATTCTTTTTTAAAAAGCTGGAACGGTCCAGCCCCTTTAACAAAAATTACCATTGGGACGGTTTTGGGGATGGGGGTATTTTCCCTGGTGATGCTGGGCTTGGGGTTGCTACAGCTCTATAAGAGCTGGGTTTTTCCGGCGCTTTGGGTGGGATTGGTGGGGTTCGGCATTCTGATGATTTTTAAAGGTCTTAAGGAAGACTTGATGATCTCTTTATCAACAGTGATGGAGGAAATCAAAAGTACCAATTTTTTCTTAACTTTTTTTCTGGGTTTGGCGCTATTGGTTTCTTTTATCATGGCTTTCGTTCCTGAAATTTTTTACGACTCAATGGTTTACCATTTGGGGGTCCCCCGCTGGTATCTGCTTGAGGGGGGGATAAAACCTTTTCGAAATGTCCATTCCTATTTTCCCTTTAATCTTCAGATGCTTTATGTTTTCGGCCTGGGGTTATCTGGAGAAGCCATCGCGAAACTCATTCACTGGGGATGCGGGCTGTTGCTCGCGCTCCTTTTTATCTCGTGGGGTAAAGAATATGACATGAAAGAGGCCGGAATTTTCGCAGGTGGGGCTTTTCTTTTGATGCCCATGACTCAGATGAACTGGTGGACGACGGGGGTGGATGTCGGGTGCAGCCTTTTTATTTCGGCGGCGGTGATGAGTTGGGCGGTTGGAATTCGGAAGGAAATGGGATCTCTTCCTTGGTTTATTGTATCGGGTGTTTTGGCCGGGGTGGCCCTGGGTTCAAAATACACATGCGGGGTTTTGGCGCCGGGGTTACTGGCCGTCCATATCCTGTTAAGATGGGTTCAAAAAAAAGATTTGAAATTGGCCTTGAAGGAAAGTTTCATTATGGGGGGCCTAATCGTGGCCATATCTCTTCCATGGTTTGTCAAAAATTATTTTTTCATCGGTAATCCAGTTTATCCATTCTTATCGCAAAAGTTGGGGCGCCTTCCGATTGAGCCGGAAAAAATGGCAATTTTTTACGGACAAAATACCGGGTTCATTCCAAAAAATTTCATTGAAATTTTAATGACGCCATGGAAAGTCACTTTTGAGCAGTTGTCCAGCTTAAATTATCCAGGGGCCCTTCCATTGGCGCTATTTCCCCTTATTGTTTGGGCGGCCATTCGGCAGAAAGGGTCCCGGCCGTTGCTTTGGATTTTAGCCGTGGGAGCCGTGAGCATGAGCGGCGTTTGGATTAGCAATCGCCTTCTGCGTTATTCAATGCCCTTCTTGGCGGTGTTTTGTTTTGTGTTCGGAGCTGGTTTTACATTCATCCGGGGAAAGGGATGGTTGAACTTTTTCCGGATCATTTTAATTATCGGATTTTCTTTGATCAGTTATGGAAATTTTCAAGGGGTGTGGACTATTTTGGCCAATTCCTACCGGCCCGGGGATGTTCTTGTGGGCCGCGAATCCCGGCGGGAATACCTGTCTTATACCCATTCCGGCATGAATCCCTATCCGGCCACGAAAGTATACGACGTTTTGAAAAGTGTGTTGCCGGCCGGTCGGCGCGCGCTAATTTTAGGCGATGAGAAAATTTCTACATGTGAAGTGCCGTTTTTGGCGAGCGGCATTTTAGATGAACCCATCCTCCATTCTTGGCTTAAAGAGAGCAAGAATGGTGACGAATTGTATGGGAAATTCCAAGAAAATAAAATCGGCCTTATGGTAATTAATATCGGGGAAATTCAGCGGCTAGGCTGGTATTTGTACCGCTGGTCTCGAAAAGATTGGGCCACTTTATGCGAACTTTGGGAAAAGTATGTGACTCAAAACCGAGTGGAATATATAGATGAAAAGTTATTTGCTCAGAAAATCCCCGTTATTTTGTCTTCGGTTAAAGGGCCTGAAGATTCGGTTCCAACCCAGAAACAATACAATGCCTTGTTGTATGGATATGAGGACACGATGTTTCCTCAAAAAGAGCCCGATTGGATTCAAAAACGTCTCGAATTTTATGAGGGATTAACACGAGAATATCCTCGCATTTCAACCTTTCAAACGCGATTATTCGAACTTCTCGCCTATCAAAGAAATCCAAAATAGCATAAAGATATTGAATATCAATGTTTTTGATTTAATCCGACATAATTAGCATTCCTAACATTTTCTTGACAATTATAAAAACCCCTGTTAAAATTTAGCACTCTAAAAATTGGAGTGCTATTTATGCGCATATTACCGTCAGAAGAACAACAAGCACGCAAAGAAAAGATCTTGCAGGCCGTTGTGCATCTATTCATAAGAACGGGGAAACCCGTCGGATCTTCCACGATCGTCGAAAGCTACGATTTGAATCTTTCCCCAGCCACCATTAGAAATGTCTTGGCCGAACTGGAAGATGATGGATTTTTAACCCATCCCCACACCTCAGCGGGCCGAGTGCCAACGGATCGCGGATACCGAATTTATGTGGATACCATCGCAAAAATTCAGCGATTGGCTTCGGAAGAAGAACGTATTATTAAAGAGGACTACATGCGGCGGGTGGGGGAGATTGAAGACTTGATGCATTCGACGACTCGGGTTCTGTCGACGTTGTCTCACTGCACGGGTTTTGTGATGACGCCGCAAGCCAGCGTCGAACGGCTTCGGCGAATCGAAATGTTCCCGATTTCTGATACGCAGGTTTTGGCGGTTCTTGTGTCGGAATCCGGCATGGTGAGAAATCAGAAAATCATATTGGAATCTGTTCCAGATGAAGAAGTGCTTCGCTCCGTCTCTCGGTTTTTAAATGAGCGACTGGCGGGCTTAAGCATCAACGAAGCGGAAACTCGTTTGGCGGCCGAGATGGCCAATTACCAATCTCGCGAGACCCGCGTGCGGGATCTTCTTAATGAGATCTCCCGTTGTCTGCCGCACACCGCTGAAATCAGCGAAATTTATGTGGAGGGAGCCAGCAATATTCTTAATTTTCCCGAATTTCAAGATTACGAATCAATGCGAGGCCTGGCCCAGCTTATCGATGAGAAAAGGGCCTTGACGGAAATCTTAAGCCGGGACTTAGGAAAAAGCGGGCTTCAAGTCAAAATTGGGATGGAAGGCGT
>JAKLIS010000215.1 GCA_022709485.1 Elusimicrobiota bacterium
GGAGCCCTCCATCTCGGCCACGTTGACCCAGCCTATTTATCTTTTTGTCGGTAACGCGGCTTGGCGGAGCTGGAAAAGGTCCGACATCGCGTATTTCGTGGCGGAAAAAAATTACAAACAAGAACTATTGTCTATTAAAAATGACGCCCGATCCCGATATTTTGATGTCGTTCGAAAGCGCGAGCAACTGGAGGTTGAAAGATACAAAAACCGGTCTTCTGAGCAATCCTTTAAAATTACGCGGGCCCTGGTCAATGCCGGGCGGTACGCCGGAGTGGAATTGACGCGGTCCCGGGTCCAACGGGAGGCCGATCGCCGGAATCTTGATAACGCCGAGACCGCCTATTTGAAGGCGATAAATGACGCGTTGAATTTCGCGGCCATCGAAATTAAAACAGAGGCTGATTTTCCTTCGCCTCTCAATTACACGCCCATTAGGATTCCGCTTGATAAATTTTTGCAGTATGCCTACCTCAATAGGCCCGACTACTTATCGGCTCAAAAACAGTTGCTTCTCACGGAAATTTCTCTGAAGGAAGCCAAAGAGGCCAACAATCCGAATTTAAACGCGCAGGCGGCCATTACCAACGTTGAAAACCGAACCCTCGCCGCCGAATCGAAAAGCGAATCGTGGACGGGTTCTCTTCAGCTATCCTGGCCTTTTTTTGATTCCGGCCGGACCTCCTTGGCGGTGGAATCGGCTAAAACCAGCCTGGATAACGAAAAAATCCAGCTTAAGCAACTCGAAAGAAATATCGAGACTGAAGTATCAAACGCCTATCTGGACATCGTCAAACTCGAACGGCAAATGGAAGATTTGAAGGAAGCCAAAGAGCAGGCTCGGAAAGCCGTAGAAGTTGTTCGGACCCGTTACAGAAACGGTTTGGACCGGCTTTTGGACGTGTTTGATTCGGAAAATTCTCTGAGAACCACGGAATTGGATTACATCAACACCTTGATTGAAGCCAATCTCGCCAAAGATCGTTTGGCGTTATTGGCGGGGGGGTCATTGGAGGAAATCGCCCGATGAAAAACCTTGATTTCAACAGTTTGAGAGGTCGGGGATTCGCGCTAGCAGCGGGGTGTCTCATTTTCTTGGTTTGGAATTTGGCGCTGGCCACCCAGCGGAAAAATTTGGGCGGCCGGTTTATGACGATCAAAAAAGAAAACGTTTTACTCAAGGTTAACTGCCCCGGAAAAATTGAGCCCAAGATTTTTGAAACCGTTCGTTCGCAATTGGATGGCCGAAAATTGGGGATCGCTGTCAAAGTGGGAGATTCCGTCAAAACCGGCCAGGTGCTAATGGAAATTTCCGGCGAACAAATTAAATTAGAACTGGTTCAGAAAAGGACAAACACTCAAAACTTGAAAGCCGATCTCCAAAAGGCCCGGAAAGACTATATCTTGGAAAAAAACCTTTTTGCTCAACAGGCTGTGCCCCTCGTCAATGTGGAAAACGCCAAGGATAGGTATGAGCGGGCTCGCCAGGCCATGCAAATTTCTCTGGCTGAACTGGCTTTGGTGGAAAAAAAGGCGCTGGGAGTCAAAGTCCGCTCTCCCATGGACGGCGTCATCATCAAAAACATGGCCGAAAAAGAAGACTGGGTTATCTCCGGCCGCGAACTTTTTGTCGTGGCCAAGCTGGATAAATTCGCTGTTCGCGGGAAAGTGGACGAATTGGATATTGGGCGGATTAAAATCGGCCAAGACGCCATTATTCAATGTAGCGCTTTCCCCAATGTGGAAATGACCGGGAAAGTGAGTCTGGTGGGAGCTCAAGCCGGTGAAGGCGCTTTTGCGGAAATTGAGGTTGTGATGGATATCTTGGATTCAAAGGGGCTTGAGCTGAAACCCAATTTATCGGCGGACGCCGTCGTCATCACAGGGGAAATCAAAGACGGGATTTTAATCCCCATGAACGCGGTTCGAAGCGGAGAAAAGGGGCCTTATGTTCTAGCCAGACGATTGGGAGCCTGGGTTGTGAAGGAGCCTGTCAAAATTAGTCAGGCCTCATCCGGGCAAGTGGTGGTGGACCTTGGGCTCGAAGACGGCGAAGCCATCCTCATTCCAAAGGAGGAGTAGGCCATTTCCATCATCTCGCTGAACAATATTCGGAAATCCTATTTTATTGGACCTCGCGAAGTTCCAGTCTTAAGCGATATCTCTCTTGAAATTCAGAAAGGGGATTTCGTGGCCTTTATGGGGCCTTCCGGATCGGGCAAATCCACTCTTCTCCATTTAATGGGCGCATTGGACCGGCCCACCTCCGGTTCTGTCACCATTAACGGTGAAGACGTGTCCGGCATGAGCGAAACCGCCCTGGCCGCCTTGAGAAACCGCTTTATCGGTTTTGTGTTCCAGAATTTTTTTCTCCTTCCATATTATTCCGCGCTTGAAAATGTGTGCGTCCCGCTCATGTATGAAAACTCATATGAGGCCAAAAAGTCCGTGGCGAAGAAACTTCTGGATTACGTGGGGCTTTCGGCCCGGATGGATCATAAACCGCGGGAGCTGTCCGGGGGAGAGCAGCAAAGGGTGGCCATCGCGCGGGCATTAATTAATCAGCCCGCCCTCTTATGCGCCGATGAACCCACTGGAAACCTGGATTCCAACACCGGGGACATGGTGATGGGATTTATCAAAGAAATCAATCAGAATGGCACCACGGTTCTTTTGATCACGCACGATTTAAACGTGGCCAAAAAGGCCAATCGAATACTTCATATGAAAGACGGACAACTTCATGATAGGCAATGAAAGCATCCGGGTGGCTTTTGAAAATTTAAAAGCCAATAAGATCCGATCGCTTCTTTCCATGCTGGGAATTGTGATTGGAACCGGGGCGGTCATTGTGGTCACTTCGCTGGTGAACGGGACCCGCGAGGCCACCGTCCGATCGATGATGATGGGGTCCGAGGACATGGTAAAACTCATGCCAACTTATTCCGAAGACACGAGGCGATTTGGGAAAATTTCCTGGGACGATCTGGAGACATTGAAAAAATTGCCCTATGTAAAATCGGTCCTTCCGGAGGTTTCTATAGAAAAAGAAGTTCGTGGAAGCCACGCCAAAATGAAGGCGCGCTTGGTGGGAGTGGGGGAAGATTATGTCCAGAATTTCGGCTATAGGGTGACGGAAGGAAAAAGTTTTTCCGCCCAAGATATCGCCACGCGCCGCCGCGCTTGCCTGGTCCGGGATGATATCGTCCGAAAAATTTTCGGAGTGCAATATCCCGTGGGCGAAAGGCTCCGCGTGGAGGATCTATCTTTAGAAGTGGTGGGGGTGGTGGCAGAGCCCGAAAGTCTGGCTCAAATGGGCCGCTCCAATGACATTCTTATTCCTTTCGAAACCCTGGCCAAATTGAATAATTCCGAAGATTTTTATTCGGTGGAGATCCGGGCTGAGAAAGGCCGGATTGATAAAGTCAAAGAAGAGGTCAAAAAACTGATTGAATCCAACCCGTCTCAGGCCGGCCTTTTTGAAATTCAAGACCCTCGGGATTATCTTAATGAGGTCAAGAAGTGGGCGCAACTTTGGATGCTTCAGATGATTGTCATAGCGGGAATTTCGTTGCTCGTGGGAGGGGTTGGGCTCATGAATGTCATGTTGACCACCGTGGCGGAGAGAACGCATGAGATCGGCCTG
>JAKLIS010000216.1 GCA_022709485.1 Elusimicrobiota bacterium
CAAAAATCCCAAAAGAAACCAAAGCAAGAAAAAAAATCCCAATCGGCTCTTTCGTCGAATTAAAAGAAAGGTCCCCAGCCCCAATAACGCGTAACTAAGGAAAAAACCTGGCCACGAGAAAACGAATCGTCTATGAGAATGAAGATCCACAGGGAAAAGCAAAATCCGAAGATACTCCACCATCATCATAGGCAAATCCCGGAATAGGATAGCGGGGATGTCGTTCCAAACAAACGCCATCTTTTCCATCGGCAAAATCCAAAATCTAAAAAATAAATAGGCGACCAAAACAAAACCAAAGACAAAATACCTCCCGAGAGAAACCCGGCGCGCCTCATTTAAAAAGCCCAGAAGAGGCAACAATAAAAGGAACACAATTCCGCTTTCTTTGCTAAAGCAGGAAAGAAGAAATAATAACGCGGCGCTCCACATCATCTTTTGAGATTTCTGGACGGCCAAAATGAGGAAAGCGAGCCCAAAAGCCATAGACAGGACCTCCGCGCGGCCGGCGATAATGAGAAGTTGTTCGACAATGATGGGATGGATGGCGAAAAGAAATGACGACCAAAAGGCGACCCGCCTATCATCAAAAAGGATAAGCAACAGCTGAAACAAAAGCAACGCGCTTAAAAGATGGAAAATGAGGTTGGTGAGATGATATCCAAAAGGCGCCAACCCCCAGACCCGGTAATCCCACATATTAAAAAGCGTCTGGACCGGACGGTAATAGGCGTTTCCGCGGCCGTTAAACACATCCGTGGTCACCGCGTGCTTTAAGTTTCTGACGCTGAGGTGTTGGACATAGGGATTTTTCACAATCATTTCGTGATCGTCCCAAATGAATCCCCCCATGAGAGTGGGACCGAAAGCCGTCATTCCGGCGGCAAGAATTAAAAGATAGGGATGAATTCGGAAAAAGTCAAAAAAGCGTTTCATCACGAAGAAGATTTTCATGCCTGGCTTGATTTTTCCAGGTGGATTGAATCCCTTCGGAAATAATCCACTTTGAAAATTGGATGGGAGGAAATCGGTCGTTTTTAAGGTCTTCAGCGCGAAAAACGGCGTATCCGGTATCCGTCTCATGAACGATCATTTGAAAAACCTTCACATCCTTTTCGTCGCTTAAGCGGGGGGCCGTTTTTAAAACAGATTCGGCCACAAGAAAACAGGATTTGGCGATCATTTCCGCGGTCGGGTTAAAGGGAACAACAAGATGCCGTTTTGGATTTATCTGCCCAATTATTTTTGAGCGAGGGTCTTCGTCCCAAAGCATAACCGAATGGTCGAAAGAATCAAAAAAGTCATTGAGCCCAATATCTTTCACCGCTTTGAAATCAATCACCATGTCCGCGGGATTCGGTTGATTTGATTCTAAAAAGAGCTCAAATTTATAACTGTGTCCATGGAGATGGTGACACCGTTCCGTGTAGGATCCCGGGACCGCGTGGGCCATTTCAGCTTTAAAGAGTTTTCTAATGAGCATTTATCATCACCTTGGGTCGAAATTGTCAGTAATAATAATTATCTTCAACCATAAACGCATTGGGAATATGAAGGATTTTTTCTGGTGTCAGGCTCACCAAATCAAACCGATATGTCAGACCGAATAAACGTTTTTCCTTGATGAAAAGTAAGGCCGCTTTGGTCAGATGATTTCGCTTGAACCAAGTCACCGCCTCCTCGGGCCGGCCATAACCGTTGTTTTCCCTTCTTTTAACTTCCACAAACACAACGGTCTCATGGTCCTTCATGACCAAGTCCAATTCTCCGAACCGCGTCCAATAATGGGCGGTCAAAACTTCATACCCTTTATTGAGCAGGAACTTGAGGGCGATATCTTCCCCCTCTTTCCCAAACTTCTGCCTGAACCCTACACCGTGACTTTGTCTTGTTTCTTTTGGACACATAATTCCCCTCCCTTGGGAGGGGAATACAATTTGTCTGACAAAATGGATTTTACGGGTTCAAATGATTTCCGGTGCAAGGGACAGGGGCCGAATTCCCATATGGCATGTTTGTGGTCGGGACAAGCGTATCCTTTATGCCCGGCAAAACCATATTGAGGATATAGCTTATGCGCCTCTTCCATTAAATTATCCCGGGTCACCTTGGCGACAATACTGGCGGCCATAATAGCAGCGCTTTTCTGATCCCCTTTGACCACGGCATATTCCTTAATCCCGCTTCTGGGTTTTTGGTTGCCATCAACCAAAACCAAATCAGGCTGGAGTTTTAACCCCCCCACGGCTTGCCTCATTCCGTGCATGGTCGCTCCTAAAATATTGAGCGTATCAATGGTGTCCACATCAATAATGGAGATTGAAATATCCAAAGCGTCTTCTTGAATCTCACAAAAAGCGGCTTCTCTTTCAAAAGGAGTCATGAACTTGCTGTCATTGAGACAATACAGTTCGGGCTCCCAGGGAAGAATAACGGCCGCCACAACGACAGGCCCGGCCAAGGGTCCTCGACCCGCTTCATCAACGCCGGCAATCATTTTTAATTGAAAAGGAGATTCGAAAGATAAAAGTTCCGGGAACGAGGGGGTGTCCATGGGGGGGTTGTCTTGAGCAAAACATTTATCAAATTGATATCCGTTCATAATGGTCAAGAATACCAATCCTTCTACTAAAGAGGGAGGAAAAGCTTTGGGTGAAAATAATATGTCAGAGAGGGCTTGAAATTACGCTTCTTTAGTCGTGACAGCTTCTTCTTTGGAGGCGGTGGGGACCGTAGCTTCGGGCGCCGAAGAAACCGCGGCAGGGGCCGCGGAGAGAGGGGCTTCTCCATCCACCTTCAAGACGTCTTTTTCCTCAAGGCGAGACGCTTTCCCCATGCGATCTCTCAAATAATAGAGTTTCGCGCGGCGCACATGCCCGGATCGGACCACGGCGATTTTTTCAATAGAGGGTGAATAAAGCGGGAAAATTCTCTCAACCCCGACACCAAAAGAAATTTTCCGGACCGTCACCATTCTGGTGGAGCCGGAGCCCTTGAAAGAAATCACAACGCCTTCAAACACCTGGACGCGGGTGGCGCCGCCTTCCGTAATGCGGACATGGACTTTAACCGTATCCCCCACGCGAAAAGGAGCTTGTTCCCTTTTTTGATATTTCTTATCGACGTATGTGAGAAGTTCCTGTTTATTCATTGTGATATCCTTTCAAAAAAATTAATAACCTTTTCGGCTCTTTTTGTTAATCAAATCTGGTCGACGGGCTCTGGTTCGCTTTAAGGCTTCTTCTTCTCTCCAGCGATTGATTTTTCCATGATGTCCTGAAAGCAACACGTCCGGCACTTTCATTCCGCGCCAAACGGCCGGCCGGGTAAATTGAGGATAATCAAGCAACCCGCCAGAAAAGGATTCATACTGCACCGACGTTGGGTCTCCGACAACCCCCGGAATGAGCCGGGCCACCGCGTCCATCAAAACCATGGCGGGGATTTCACCGCCCGTTAAAACATAATCCCCAATCGAAATTTCTTCGTCAACGAATTTGAGGACTCTTTCACGAAAAATGATCGTCGCAACCGCGAGGCTTTGCAAAACCAAAACGATCGACTTGTTGATGCCATGGTGAAACAAAAGCACAATTTAATTGAGCGCTTTGCCAAATACGATGGCACCGAAAAAGACC
>JAKLIS010000217.1 GCA_022709485.1 Elusimicrobiota bacterium
GTGATTTGAACGTTATTAGTGACGTCCGTTTCTTCCTGTCCTGCCTCCGCCCGTTTCGTTCCGCCCGTTGTGGTTTTGGTTTCAATAAAACCTTCCAACGTGATGCCTTCTTTGGCCAACTGGATTAAAAGATCCCGAATGACAAGACCGTCTTGACGGTTATCCACGGCCCAATCCAAAACCGTTTCTTTGTAGGACCTCATCTGCCCGTCCGGCCCTTCTTCGCCTTCATTCCAATATTCAATGTCGGTGCGCTGAGTGTCCACGATGTGAGTGATGTCGACTGTTTCCCCATTTAAAACGCCAGTGGTATGCGTGGTCACAACCGAATCCTCTTTCTCCCCCGTGTTCTCATCGTAGGTTTGGTGGGTTCGGGCGGAGACCAACAGGCCCCCTTCGCTCGTATTTTCTTCGAACCCTATCAAGCGGCCTTTTTCATCATAGCCCAGCTCCCCAAATTTGGCGGGAGCTTCTCCGTTTAAACCGGGATCTTTGGCCAACCATTCAACGGATATGAGCTGTCCCGATTGATCCACTTGGGTTTCTTTATAGGCCAATTGCTGCCGTTTGCGGTTATAAGTGATTCCGTACCGATCATTTCTCACCTTGAGGCCGTCGTCGCTTTGAACAATTTCGCTGTAAGAGGAAATATCGCCCAAATTGTTGTAGCCGGTTGAGAGCCGTTTTGTCACGACGTCGTAGCCGTCGGGGCTCGTCTCTGCCCGGTCATAGGAATAGATCCGGCCGTATTTGTCATAGGAGCCGTTACGGAATTGTATCCGGACGGGAAGTTGGCCGTCTTCATTCAGATTGATTTGATCGAAACTCGCCAAATTGTCCCTGTCGTCGTATTTGGAGTTGGTCACGAACTCGGTCCGAGTTTGGCCGCGGCTGTCTGTGATAACCTGGGTATAGGAGGTCACCAAATATTCTTGGCGGGTGGAATTGATGTTCTTAACTTTTCGATAAAAAGGATTAAACGCAAATGTGGCGCCTCGATATCTCACCTGGGTTCTGTTGCCGTACTCATCCAATTCATTCTGGTCGTAATCCGTCAGATAGAAATCTTCTCCGAGCTTGACGTACTTTCCGTTGTCCCACCGGCGGACGGTTTTATTTAAAAACTGGTCCGCTTCGACTTCGTCATAACTGGTGACATAAACCCCTCGGTGCTTTTTCTTCATTCCGTCCACTTCTAAATAGGTGATGTTGTCCCTCTGGACGATTTTGATATTGCCATTGGGGTCGGCGATGGTGTCTTTGTAGGCCGTGACGATTTGTTTCCCATGCTCATGAGAATCATTGGTGTATTTGATGTCGGACCGCACAGTGACTGAAACATTGCCCAAACTGTCGGTGGAAAACTTTGTGTATCCGATTTTAAGGCGGGTTTTTTTGTCGTAGCGGATGCGCCGGGTGTCGACAGTGGTAATGTTGCCGTTTCCGTCTTTATATTTTTGACCGCGAATGGCGATGTTAAGTCCGTGGAGGTAAAACCATTTGGACCCGTCCGCCTGGCGGCGAATGGAGCCGCCGGCCCCTTTGATGGCCTTTCGAAGAAGATTCATCTCTTTTTCCATGTCTTCTTCACCCTGCCGCAAGGATTCCCACACCTTTTTCAGTTCCCGGCCCACATTGACGTTCAAAGCGTAGGTGGTCATCTCGTCTAGAATGTTGGCTTGCTTATTGGGAAGCTGGGGCCGGTTTTCGAACGCTTCAAGTTTGGGCGCCGTCAGTTTCTCAAGCTCCCTCACAATTGAATGCTCCCGCTCTTGTTGAAGAACTTTGTCCGGCGGCATATTGGCGTCTTGTTGGGGAATATCCATGCGCCCGCGGGGATCGAGCATGTTGGAATAGGGAAAGGCGTGGAAAATAACCCGGCGGTTCGAATAAAGTTTTTTCAGGAATCCATCGAACTGCTTTTTCATGAGCGGCAGACTTTGGGGCGGGATGGGACTCACGGGATAACCGGCGAAAACAATTTGGGTATGAATCTGGATAAGGGTTAGGGAAACGGAAACTATTTTCTTAATAAGAGATTTTTTAAGGTTATTCATACCGAGCATTTTTTCCCTTAATTGGTTGAATCCGCTTCAAATTGTGTGGTTCTTTTCTGATTCATAAGCCTGTAAACAAATTGTAAACGAACTCCCTTAAGATAGCCTTAAGGCAAGGTTAAAATTCACCGAAGATTCACCTTCCCAAACGATGATTCCTGGACCTTCACAACTATTTGATAATGAATTATTTTCGTTTTTCATCCGGGGCTTATTTAGTCTTAAGGTAAGGATGGTCTCTCGAAAGGGTATTTTCAACCCCAATTTGGGAGTAAATGAAGGTTCAAACAAAAACCCCTCCCCACCCCTCATCAGGGAGGGCGAGGTGGGGCAAAATCTATCTCCCTCCCCACGTCGCCTCAGTGGGGAAGGCGGGGTGGGGCAAAATACTTCCTCCCCCTCCCACTGGCTAAACTTTTCTATCCATATCGGATGGGCTTTGTTTAAAATGCTTTTTTAGAATTTGGACCGTTGGAAGAACGGTCCCGTACCGCTTCAATATAAATATTGGTGGAGCGGTACAGTACCACTCAATAATGATCATAATGGGAGTGGTACATCGATAATGGGAATGGGAGGATTAAATATGGACTTAAACATTTTGTTTAAAGTTTTCGCGACCATCTTTATCGCAGAGCTCGGAGACAAAACTCAACTGGCCACCATGCTCTTCGCGGCGAACAAAGAGGTCAGCAAATGGGTGGTCTTTTCAGGATCGGCTTTGGCTCTTGTGGCCACATCCGCCTTGGGGGTGTTGGCAGGCGGGCTTATTTCCCGGTATGTGAGTGAGAAATATTTGGCGATCATTGCCGGCGTCGGTTTCATTGCGATTGGCGTTTGGACGCTTTACAAAGGAGTTTTCCCGTTGGGGCGGTAATGAACCAAGAAGGTGTCATCAAATTTAATTTGAAGTTTAAGGAGGCCCCCCCGCTTTCTCTCTCACAGATTTGGGAATTAAACGCCTGGCGAACTGTCCTTTTTTTAAACAACCTCATCGGACAAGATCCCAAACGGTATGAAGGTTATGGTTATGGGAATATCAGCGCGCGGCGAAGCCCCCACCAAAATCAAAGCTTCATTGTCACTGGGACCCAAACAGGAGAGCGGTCTTATTTATCCGGGAAGGATTACACCGTCGTCCTGGAATGCTCACCGGAGAAAAAACTTCTTGTGGCGGAAGGTCCTGTTAAACCTTCGTCTGAGGCCCTGACCCACGGCATGGTTTACCAACTGAATCCCGATGCGCGAGCCGTGATTCATGTTCATTCCCCCCTCATCTGGAGAAAGGCTGAGCGCCTTGGAATTCCCCTCACGGACAAAAGCGCTCCCTACGGTTCCCCGGAGATGGCCAAAGAAGTCAAACGGTTATTTGAGAAAAATCTTGTTCAGGAAAAAAAGATTTTCGCGATGGGAGGCCACGAGGACGGAGTGGTGGCATTTGGCAGGTCCTTAAGTGAAGCGGGAAACATAATTTTGAATTATTTATTTAAGGCAGGCTAAGACCCTCACCCCGGCCCTTGTATGTACACTTTTACAGGTGATGCGGCTTGAATGTATGATTTTCTGGTGTTACA
>JAKLIS010000218.1 GCA_022709485.1 Elusimicrobiota bacterium
AGCCCAAAAACACAGCCACCATGAATGCGGCAGGCATCATACTGCTGGATCCGGCTTCTCCCCCTCTTCGCCAAACGCTTCTTCAAAAAATGCGGGATTGGGGAGAGAAGTACCATCTTGAAACGAAAAATGATATCCGCATAATTCAATTGATAGAGAAAGTCTTCACGAATTACACCAGTGAAATGAGAACCCCCAATGCAAAGAATTTTAGTTCTTATCCCATTGTTTCCTTTTTTGACGTCTATGACCCCAGCAGTCAATCAACAGCCCTCTTTTTTAAAGGAGTCCGGCCGCGCCCGGGATCCGTTATTTTTGACATCGGTTCCGGATCGGGCTCAATCGGTATCGAAGCGGCCGCCAAAGGGGCCGGGAAAATTTACGCCTGGGACCCTGATCCCCTGGCGGTCCTCCTCACAACTTTAAATTCAATCTTGTCCGGATTTGGGGACATGTTTCATATAGAGAAATCCGATAACTTTTCTCACTTGAAAGGGCAAAAAGCGGATCACATCTATTTCAATTGCCCGCTCAAGGCAACCCGGACGAATGAAAAATCTGAAAATGTTCATATCAGCGATCCTGACATGGAAATTACGCGGTTTTATCTCATAGAAGCTCCTAAGGTGTTAAAAAAGAAGGGGACGTTCGAAGTGAATTACCTAGAAATCCCGGAATTTTTTGCCGCTGCGTATGAGTTGGGATGGAAACCCGTAATTATAGAAGGCGTCAATGAGAGCCGGACCGTTTTTGGGAAAGTCCCCTCTTTTAGAGCGGAGGATTATTCCCGTATCACGATGGTTCGCCAGGATGATTCTTTGAAGAGAACCCGATCCATTTCATCCGTCATCAGAGCTTGGAGACTGCTTTCAAAAATCAATACCGAATGGTCTGGGAATAAAGATGAGCGAGGACCGACTTTTATTGCTCAAGCTGAAACCTTAAGAACGCGATTAATAAATGAACTGCAACGAGAATCTGACTTTAACGGCCTCCTTTTATTGAAGTTAACAGAAGAACTTATTGGGACTTTGAAAGGTGAAGAACGTGTCCTTCCGGTTCCCGATTTTCGGGTCAATGAACTTTATCCAGAGTTTTTCGAAGAATTAAAAAAACGGGGAATAGAAGCGCGGCCTTGGCATATGGCTGATTTTGGCGAATTAAATCCCTTCAGTGAAAGTAATGGGGATCAAATCTCACCTCCTCCCCCGACCGAAGAGATGAAAGAAAAGACAAAGAACGGGGGAAAACCCCCCATGTCCCTCCTTCACAATTTTTATATTTGGTTGGGGGGAGAAAAAGCGGCGGCATGGGCGGATGCCTTGGTCAGTTCGCCCTTGGAAACGGTTGTCTTTTGGACCCTCCCCTATTCCGCCATGATTATTTTGGTCCCCTCATGGGGGGTGGCCCCCATTGTGATTCCGGTGGTTTTTGCCTTGGCCTTCTTAACCCTCCACCCTCTTCTTTTGGGCGAGCATTTTTGGGGAGCTTTCAAAAACCGCGCCCCTCCTACTCTATTTTTCCACTCAGTATTTGTCCTTTATTTCGCCGGGCTGTATGGGGCCTCGAATTATTTCTCTCTCATCTCTGCCGGTACCTTTCCCCTTATCACCGCTTTTGAACCTTTTTGGAGTTGGATATGGCCTCTTTTAGGGGCAACGATGGCCCTTTCTATTTTGCATCCATTCAATTTCAGTCATTTCTCAACGGGTTTCCTCAAATTAATGAAAAAGTTTAATTCACCGCCGGGGGCCTTGCTCAAGACACTTCGCGCTTTGCAAATTGTTTGGATGCCGGTGGCATTCACGTTAGCTGCTATTTATTTTCGGACCTTATACATGGCCCTTAAGTCAGGGCCCTTTGCCGTGGGGCTTTTAATCCACGCCGCCGTGGGCGCCTTCGTGGGATTTATGGGCGCGTTTGTCACCCAATCTTTTCGAGCATGGCCGTCAAAAGTTAATTGGGATTGGAAAATTATCGGCGCCTGGTCCCTTTTTAGAATGATGTTGACGGGTCTACTGACCTATGGCTGTTTTTATCCTTTTCTCAATAAGGTGACGGGCGCCTCTTGGTTTAAAGAGACCCTTGGACTCGGACCCTATGAGGTTTTGTTTAAGGTTATTATCGATCTCGCCCCATACACCATGCTTTGCATATACCTCACGGTCCGAGCGGGCAACTGGATTGAAAGCCATCTGGGAAAGAATATGTTAAATGGCCTAAATTCCGCAGAACGCCTGGAATACAACATTTTCTTTTATCCAATTATGGTCAGCTATTGGGCGGCGGTGTTGGCCTTCGCATGGACGTTTTATTCGGAATATGTGGTTATTTTTTCCGCGGTGACATCAGGTTACTCTACCATCGTTCAAATTGGGCTCCTCAGATGGTGGATGAATCAAACCCCCGCCAAAAGAGAAACGTGGCTTAAGTGGTATGCCCGTCCCATATTAAAAATGGCGAGATCGGCCTTCAAAAGAATCTCCAAATATTTCAGGAAAGAGACAGATTCTGCCCCCCCCATAAAACTCCACACATCGAAAGGAAAGACAATAGAGGTCGTTTCTTTTATTCCCAAATTTTTGGATGAACACTTTACAATTAGAATTATCCCAACAGAGAAACCAGATCGGCTCAAAAAAATTCGCGTTCTTTTGACTCAACTGGAAAATGAAATTAAAGATGCCGCGGTTCCCTTGTCCGAGCTTCCGGACGAATACCCATCTCTTCTCACAAAACAGATCCCTCCTATAATGAAGATAGACCTTCGGGGAGAGGACCCGCTTCCAGAATTTCCCCTCATCGGAAAAGAATTTTGGGTATTCGGTTTATTCCAGGCAGAGAAACCAAAAGCCCGCAACAGCTACCTGGTTTATTTTCCCAAGACGGGTCTGGCATTTAAATACCGGAAATTTGAACCGGTTCCGGAATTGTTGGACAAATTAATTCCTCAACTTCATGGAAACCAATTCGAGCAAGATTTCACCTGGAAAAATGTGGAGCCCTACAATCTTGATTATTGGACGAATTGGCGCAGACACAGCGTCTATCAAGATTACCGTAAAGAAATGGACCTGCTTCTACTCAGCGCTGTGGCGGCGGCCTTCAAACATCTGCCCTTCCAAAAATCGCGGCTTTTGGATGTTGGAGGCGGAGATGGAAGTCTATTGGCGAGGATTCATGAAGCCCTACAAACCAATCCCCAGAATCAAACCGATCTGGTTTTGATGGATATCGCTCCTCACATGGGAGAGATACTGAAGCAGAAAAAAATTCCTTTTAAAGGTATACGGAAAGATCACAGGAAGATTAAGTCCTTCACCAAACTGTTAAAGGGGCATGCGAATCTCATCATCGCCGAAGGGGTTTTAAACCACCAAGTTTCTTCCCGTGAAGAGGCCCTTAGGCTGGCGAAGAAAGTTTTTGACGCCCTCGAACCCGGTGGAATTTTTATTTTTACGGGATTGACGCATTCCTATGTGAACGCGGCGGATCTCACATCCATGGGTTTCGACGTTCGAAATATGACATATCCCTTAAATTGGCCCCGTGGGAATCCCATTCAATTCTATATCGCGGTGAAACCGGCCAAATGGGAACCAA
>JAKLIS010000219.1 GCA_022709485.1 Elusimicrobiota bacterium
TGAAAATTAGTTACAACTGGCTGAAAGAATGGGTTCCTATACCATGGACTCCGGAAGAAACCGCTGAGCGGCTCACTCTTTTGGGGTTCCCCGTCGATAATTTCACCTCCACTGGAATCCAAATAAAAAATGTAGTGGCGGTTCAAATTCTGGGGGTTGAGAAACATCCGAACGCCGACCGTCTTCAAATCGCCCGGGTCACAGACGGCACCTCAGAAAAGTCCATTGTGTGCGGAGCGCCCAACATCGCTAAAGGACAAATCGTTCCCCTGGCTTTACCCGGCGCCATTCTCACGGGGGGATTAGAGATTAAAGTGTCCAAAATCCGGGGCATTGAATCAGCTGGAATGCTGTGTTCTGAGAGAGAATTGGGCCTATCGGAATCTCATGAAGGGATCATGATGCTTCCGGCCAAAACCAAACTCGGGATGGAAATCAAAGACGTTTTGGGCGGGAACGACATTGTTTTCAATATTGATATCACGCCGAACCGTCCGGACGGTCTCAGCCATGTGGGGTTGGCCCGTGAAATCGCCGCCTTGACGGGAAAGCCGCTTAAATTACCCAAATCCGAGTGGAAACCCGCCTTAAAAGGAGAGCCCTGCCAAATTTTCATCCAGGATCCCAAGCTTTGTTACCGGTATATGGGAAAGATTTTCGAGAACATAAAGGTCGGCCCCTCCCCTCGTTGGATGGCCGATCGGTTAACCGCCTGCGGCGTTAGGCCCATCAACAATATCGTCGATATCACAAACTATGTTCTGCTGGAATGGGGACATCCCCTTCATGCTTTTGATATGGCATGCTTGGGGGACGAACAAATCGTGGTTCGGCGCACTCAAGCCGATGAAAAGATTGTGGCGCTGGATGGTAAAACCTATAACCTAACCTCGGAAGATTTAGTGATCGCTGATTCTCGAGTCCCGGTGGCCATTGCCGGGGTGATGGGAGGTCAGTACTCCGGCGTGTTGGAAAAAACCAAACGGATTTTATTGGAGAGCGCCGTGTTTAACCGCGTGTCTATCCGCAACACATCGCGGCGCCTTAATCTGGCCAGCGAAAGTTCATATCGTTTTGAACGGGGCACCGATGGGTGGACAGCCGAACAAGCCTCCCTCCGCGCCGCGCAACTCATTATGGATCTGGCGGGGGGAAAGCCCGGCCCAGCCAAAGACGTCTATCCGAAAAAAGAAAAACCGCTTTCTGTATCGCTTCGATCAAAAAGGCTAAACGAGATTGCGGGGTTTGATATCCCCGCCCCAAAGGCTGAACAAACTCTCAAAAACCTTAATTTTCGACCCAAAAAGAGCAAAATCGGTTGGATTTGCGCCGTCCCATCTTATCGAGGGGACGTCCGGGAAGAGTTCGATTTGATCGAAGAGGTCGTCCGGGTGGTGGGATTCCATCAAATCCCTACCACTTTGCCTTCCTTGAAACCCGGAGTCATTCCGGCCAATCAAAAACCCCTCAATACCCGGCCATTGGCGGGGATTTTAAAGGGATTAGGATTGAATGAAACTTTGACCCCGCCCTTTGTGGGGACCAAGGAGTTGAATGTATTCCAAATCCCAATAGACAAAACGCTCCCCCTTCAAAATCCTCTGGCCCAAACGGCCTCTTTCATGCGGCCTCTCATTTCTATAAACATTCTTCAATCTATAACTAAAAATATTCATTATCAGAGACAATCAGTTCGGATATTTGAAATTGGAAAGCGCTATCTGAAATCGGAAAGCCGTTTTCTAGAGCCGACCTGCTGTGCCATTGCGATGACAGGCCCCTGGGTTGAAATGGGGTGGCAAAACCAAAAGAAAGAGGTCAATTTTTACGATCTCAAAGGGGTCTTGGAAAAGATAAAAGCGATTCAGCCTGGGTTGGAATTGGATTTATCCGGTGATAAGCCATCTTTCCTCCATCCTTCCCAATCTTTTTTATTGAGGCAACATGGTCAGGTGGTGGGATGGGGGGGCCTCCTTCATCCTTCTCTTGGTGCTCAATACGACCTCAAAAGCCCTTGTGCGCTGGCTGAATGGGAATTAAAAGAAACCGGTTCTGGAACCCCCACCATTAAGCCCCTTTCCAAATTTTCATTTGTGGAACGGGATATCGCTGTTTTATTAGACACATCTCTGGCCTGGAGCGCGATAGAAAAAACAGTGAGGGAAAGTGAGACGGTTATCCTTGAGGCTATTTGGCCTTTTGACCTCTTCACCGGGGGGGCTCTAGATCCCGCTAAAAAAAGCCTGGCCTTTCGTATGCGATTTCGGCACCCAGAGCACACCCTGAGCGACGAAGAAATCACCAAGGCTGTCGAAAAAATTAAAACAGCTCTCACTCAACGTTGTGGCGCCCAAATTCGGTAAGCCTGATTTTTCATTCCATACCCGCCAAGCCGTTTGGAAAAGCATTAAATCCAATCAACCGACAGCCAACGTCGTCATTATTGGCGGGGGAATCGTGGGCGCGGGACTATTAAGAGAGTTAACCCTCCAAGAAGTTCCTCGAACATATCTTTTTGAAAAGAATGATTTCGCTTCTGGAACATCCGGGAATTCCAGCAAACTGATCCACGCGGGACTTCGCTATTTGGAACAAAGCTGGATTGCATTAAAAAAATTTCAATTTGGGAACGCTTTCCGACAATTTCGATTCGTATGGGCCGCTTCATTCGAGCGAAAAATTCTAGGCCGCCTGGCCCCTCACCTGGTAAAACCCAAGCGGATTCATTTTGTCCTTCGGGCCGGCGAAAATCGAAATCCTTTGGCTGTCTCTTTTGGTATTTGGGCTTATTATTTAATGCAGGTTATTCAAGGACAATTTTTTTCGCCTCCCACTTTTGCGTTTTCTAGAAAAGCCCGGGAAAAAGTGGCTCCTGAATTCGACCATTCCAAAACTAGTTTGGTATTTAGTTTTTGGGATTCCGAGACTGATGACGCGCGTCTTGTCATTGAGAATCTTCAAGCGGGCGCTGAAAAAGGGGGACTGGCTTTAAATTATGTGGAGGTCACCCGCTACGAACAATCCGGGAACCACGTTCTTGTTCACCTTTTAAACCGCGAAACCCATGAACGCGCCGTCTTAAAAACCGCCTGCGTCATCAACGCATCCGGAGCCTTTGTGGATGAGGTGCGAGCCCTTTCGAACAATTCCGGAATATCAGAAAAATGGATTGATCGCGTGGCGGGCTCCCACATCGATGTCTATCCGGCCCTCACTGAAAAATCCTTCTACGTATCAGCCGCTGATGATCGACTTGTGTTTTTTCTTAAAAGAAATGAAGACGGCCTGGAATTTACCCGCATCGGCACCACTGAACGCCCTTTAAAAGAAAAGGAATCTTCAGAATTTCCAAAACCCAGCAAAGAGGAAATTGATTATTTGACTTCATTGGTCCATTTTTATCTGCCCAAGGCAACAGTAAATTCGAAAACCATTATTAAAATCGACGCGGGAATCCGGCCTTTGCGGGCGCAATCGGCTCAGCGTCCATTTGAAAAATCACGGGAGCATGACATCATCGCGGAGGGACGTGTTTTCCACGTTATCGGCGTTAAATTGACTGATTTTAGACGCGTGGCCTCTGAAATTTCGAAGCTCCTT